>JAIRRU010000027.1 GCA_031255815.1 Treponema sp.
GGCTTTCCCAAAACTTCAGCTTTTGGGAAAGCTGCCTTAAATTTATGGGAAAAAGCGGGCTTTAGACCGCTTTTTCAAGAGCATTTTCCGAAACCAACCGGGTTTTGGGAAATGCTCGATTATAATAAATATAGCGGAGAAAGCGGATAAATGAAAGGCTGGGCTCTGCCGATAGGTGTAAAGGATATGTGTAGGAATCGTTTTTGGCAAGGCGGTTTTCGTTCCGCCCTTTTCTTTGCCCTGTTCCTCCTCCCGGCCTTCTCCGGGGAGGCGCTGGATCTTCCCACCCGCCGTGTCGAGGATGATTCTTCCCTCAGAATAAGCCTCCGGGACGGCTGGCTGACCGAAACCCCCGCCCGGGTGCTGGCGAAAAAGCCCCTTACCCGGAGCCTTCCCGGGGGCGGCAGGGTAGAGGTGCGGGCGGAAGCGGCGGGGAGGGACGAATTCCTCGTCATCCTGGCCAGGGAACTGAGGACGGGGGAACGGGGATCCGGAACTTTCCCCGGCTGGGCCCAGGGCTCCTGGATACTCAGCCGGCGCCGGGATACGGGAGCGCCCACCCGGCTTCGGGTATTCCCCCGCAGCGATCCCTATACCTACGTGCAGTTTTTCCCCCTCAGCGCCGACAAGTGCCGGATGGATCTGGTGCTTTACGACGCCTACGTGATCCGCTCCCTTCCCCTGCCCGTCCCCTTTGAACGGCTGCTCACCATGCCGGTGGAGGAACTCTACGCCATGGCGGGGGATCGGTTCCCCCGGCGTTACTTCGACCCGGATCCGGCCGATTACCGGGATCTGCAAGGCTTCATGTCCCGCCTGAGGGAGCGGCTTCCGGAGCTGGAATTCCGGGACGACGGCGCCTTCGACGAAAACGGCCGCTACGTGTACATCGCCAGCCTGGAGGGCCAGGGGGAAAACCCGGGCCTTAACTGTTCAGGCTTCGCCAAGTGGGTGGTGGACGGCATCCTGCGGCCGGTCACCGGGGAGCGGCTGGCCATAGAGCCCCTCAAGGCCCCCTACGGGCAGCGGGGTTCCTCCTTTACCGAAGCCTGGGAGGAACTGCGGGATCCCTTCTTCGGGCTTGACTGGACAAGGAACCTCGCCTCCCGGGCCATGTCCGTACTCCGTTCCCCGGCCTCCGGCGGAATCGAGGACTTCGAGGTGCGGAGCTGGCCCTTTTCCCGGCTGATAATCCGGCAAAGCGGCAGATCCGGCAGGGAGACCCTGAGCGAGCGGGAATACCCGGGCTACCTGGAAAATTCCGGCTTCGGCTTCGAGGGCCTCCAGCCCCTGCTCTACACCCTGGCCATTGACGAGCCGGGCCGGATCTACCTGGCCTCGGTAAACAACGAAACGGGGCCGCCCGCCAGCCCCGATAACCCCCGGGGCATGCCCCGGATGCGGCAGCATTTCCACGTGGCGGTGCTGGCCCCCTACTTTAACGAATACGGCAACTTTCAGGTGGCGGTCTTCGAAAGCGCCGAGGAAACCCGGTTCAGCAATTTCAGAACCCGCTACCCCGGCCACAACGTCAACCTGGTGCGGCTTCCCGTGGAGGGGAGCTTCGATCCCTGAGCGCGGGCGGGCCTTAGCCTTTTACCGCCCCCATGGTAATGCCTTCCACAAAGAAGCGCTGGAAGCAGAGGAAGATAACCACTACCGGAAGGGCCACCAGGGTGGACGCGGCCATAAGCAGGCTGTACTCAACCTCGTGCTGGGATCGGAAAAACTGAAGCCCGATGGAAAGCGTGTACATTTCCTGCCGGGTAAGGTAGATAAGGGGCCCCAGAAAATCGTTCCACGAACCCAGGGCGGTAAAGATCGCCACCACCGCGATAACCGGTTTGGTCAGGGGCATGATCAGCTTGCAGAAAATCTCGAATTCGCCGGCCCCGTCGATAAAGCCCGCGTCCGATATCTCCCCGGGTATGGTCAAAAGGTACTGGCGCATCATAAAAATATACAGGGCCTGCCCGGTATAGGCCGGGATGATCAGGGGCAAAAAGGTATTCACCAGTTTAAATTTGGCGAATATGTCGAAGAGGGCCACCAGCACCACCGGGAAGGGGATAAACATGGTGGCGATCACGACCATAAAAAGTTTTTCCCTGCCGGGCCAGTTGATACGGCTGAACCCGTAACCCACCAGGGAGTTGGAGATAACCGCCCCGATGACAGAAAAGATAACGATGGTCAGCGAATTGGCCATATAGCGGAAAAAGGGGATAAAACGAACCGCCTCCAGGTAATGCTCAAAGTGAATCTCGCGGGGAAAGAGGGTCGGCGGGGCAAGGCGCAGTTCCATGGTTCCTTTAAGTGAAGTAACGAGCATCCAGTAATACGGCATGATATAAAAAGCCGCCATTGTTATTAAAATAATACGGGGTATAACAGAGCGGGATATAAAACGGACGCTCTGCCGGTACCGCGGGCCGGTATTCATGTTCATTCCTCCTTCTTGATCAGGTATCGTAAGAAACCCAGCTTCGCCCCCAGCGGAATACGATCATGGCAATAACAACGCTAACGGCGAAGAACAGAACCGAAAGACAGGCGGCGTATCCCATCTTTGAATACTTAAAGGCGTTCTGATAGATATACAAAACGTAGAAAAACAGCGAATTCTGCGAGCCTACCGTGCCGCCCCGGGCCCCGCCGGAGATGATGTAGGCCTGGGTAAAGACCTGCAGGCCGCCGCTTAAGCCCATGATGATCTGATAGAGAATGATGGGGGTAAGCATGGGCAGGGTGATGAAGAAAAATTTTCTGAACACCCCGGCGCCGTCAATGTCGGCGGAGTCGTAGAGATCCTTGGGTAGGGCCCGCAGGGACGCGAGGAAAATTAAGGCGGGCCCCCCGGCCCCGTACTGGGCCAGGATAACCAGCGAAGGCTTGGTAAAGCGCGGATCCCCTATCCAGTCGATAAAAGGCAGGCCCAGGGCCACGAAGATCCGGTTCAGAAGGCCGTATTGGGGATTGGTAAAGAGAATCCATACAAAAACCAGGGCGAAGGCGGGCAGTATCGAGGGAAGGTAGTAAATGGCCCGGTAAACCGCCACTTCCGCGACTTTCTGATTCATCCCAAGGGCCAGGATGAGGGCGACTACAATGCCGATGGGCACCGACAGAAGGGTGTAGAAAAGGGTGTTATACACGGTGGTGGAAAGGAGCGGATCGTTAAACAGCTCCTTAAAATTGTTAAGCCCGGTAAAGAGGGGCTTGCCGAATCCCGAATATTCGGTGGCGCTCAGGAAAAAGGAATACCCTATGGGGTATATCTGCAGTACCATAAAACCGGCAATCCAGGGTGAAATGAACAGGAGGCCGTTCCGCAAATTACGCTTATCAAGCCGGGCAAGCATATCGCGCTCCTTAAAAAATTTTTTAAGCTCAACTCTAATACACCGCCGCCGGGCGGCGCCGTTAGAAAACATGCCGCGCCTTAGACGCGGCATGTTCAGTATCGCTACAGGGGAAGGAACTTGTTCAGCTGGGACTGGGTCTGCTGTTCGGCCTGCTGGAGGGCCTCCAGGGGGGTCTTTACGTTCTGCACTACCATGTCCTGGGCCGTGGAAAGGGCGTCCCAATACAGGGCCCCTACCGGAAGGGGCGGCCGGCTCTTGGTAAAGAACAAGGCCTCCCGGAAGTAAGACTGTTTCTCGGTAAAGATGGACTCATCGCTGGAAATTGACAGGAGCGTGGGGCAGTGCCCGGAATCTTTCGTGTAGATCCGCTGCCCGCCCGCGCCGCAAGCCCAGTGGATAAAACGCACCGCCGCTTCCTTCCTCTTGGAACCGGCGGGCACGACGAAAGTCCAGCCGCCGGCCCAGGTAGTGGGAGGGTCACCCTTATTTACGGTGGGAATATAGGTGATGTCGTACTCCACATCGGGCGCGTAGGTCCGCATGGTATTCAGGAACCAGTCGCCGGTAATCATCATCGCCAAACGCCCGGTGATAAAGGGATGCTGCTGAGGAGGGTTGTTGGGGGGGATATAGCTGGAAATAAAGGTCTGCACCTGCTGTACCCCCATTTCCCTGTTGTAGTCATAAAGGTACTGGAAACCGGCCACCACGCCCGGGTGGGTGGGGGTAACTTTCCCCCCCGGTATGTCCGCGAATTCGCCGCCAAAGAGGAAGCCCCAGGTGTAGTGCCAGCCCTGTTCAACCTGGGGGATAAAACCCGCCTTGGTATAATTGCCCTGGGCGTCCTTCGTGTCGATCTTCCGGGCGATCTCCTGGAGCCGCGCCAGGGTGATAGGCCCGTTTTTCCTGTCCAGTTCCTCCGGATCCACCCCCGCGTCCCGGAGCATCTGCTTGTTGTAGAAGAGCCCCCGGGTGTCGGTGTCAAAGGGGAGGCCGTAGGTTCTGCCCCGGTACTGATCCTCGTCCCAGGCAAAGGCCAGGTACTTGTCCTTAAGGTTGGGATCGAGCTCCGCCAGATCGTCGGTCAGATCTTCAAGCAGGCCGTCGGAAGCCCGCTGGGCAACGGTAAAACGGTCCAGCATATACACGTCCGGGCCGGTTCCCCCGCGCACCGCAGTCATAAGGCTGGTAACATCCGTTTCGGAACCGGGAACCTGCACGAACTGAACCTCTACCTCCGGGCCGGTAGCGTTGTAGGCGTCCGCAATGCTTTCAAGGATCCCGTTGTCCGGCGGCCCGTGGGATGTCCAGAAAACAACCTTTTCCGTCCCTCCCCCTTCCGTTTTTTTCTTACAGCTAAACAAGGCGCCCAGCACAAGCAGGGCCCCCACCGCGGCAAGAACACGTTTCATATAATCCTCCTCACAAAATAGAGTTGTTCAGAAACTCCGGTTTCTGAACAAAGCCGCTTAAAAATGGCAAAATGCAGGGCACTTTGCAGGACTTGTCCGGGAACCAGCCGGGTTCATAAACAAGTCGAATATGAGGCTGTCCCAAAACTTCAGTTTTTGGGAAAGCAACCGTAAAATTCGCGGTTTTGCAAGGCTGAAAACCTGAAAAACCGCAAGAGCCTGTCCCAAAACCGTGCGCGCAGCGCACAGTCAAATAGTTTTGGGACAAGCTCATATTTGAGCTTGTTCCAAAACCCGGCTGGTGCGGAAACTCCGTTTCCGGTGAAACAAGCTCTTGGAGAAAATTGCTCATTCTTTGCCGCATAAAGAATAAGGTAAAGGCAATTTTCTCCAGGGGTAAAAAGCTGTTTCAAAAACCGAAGTTTTGGAACCGCCTCATTTAAAAATATGGGCTTTACCGTTTGGAAACGGCGCCGTTTCAAAACCCGGTTTTGAAGCAAGCGCAGCGTCTTAAATATTAGAGAAGCGGCGGCGGATTGATTGCAGTATTTACTTTCTTTGTGGATAAAATTACGATTTTTGTATTGGAGTTGTTTAAAAACTTCAGTTTTTAAACAATAACCGCTTAAAAACAGCAAAATGCGGAGCATTTTGCAGGACTTGTTCGAGAACCAACCGGGTTCTTGAACAAGTCTATTAAAGTTAGAGCATTTTCCAAAACCCGGTTGGTTTCGGAAAATGCTCGTTATTCGTAGCGAAGGGTTTAATACCCAGGAGCCCGCTCACCAGTTCGCGGGGGAGCTTTAGGGCGAGGCTGTTGATTCAGAAACTTTAGTTTTTTAACAACAACCGCTTAAAAACGGCACGAACCTTACGCCGGAACTTCCCGGACACCGGAAAGCCGGGTTAAAGCCGGGCAAAGACCGGGGCTGCGGCCTAAAAAGCCGCGGCGCCTTAATTTGGCGGCAAGGGTTAAACCGCTGTAAGCTTAGCGTATCCCGTGCTGCGCCGCGCAAAAAAACGACCATACCCTATCCTTGATCTTTCCCGCCCGCCTGGATATGATAAAGCCCGCCGGGGCTGCGGCCCCTGAAAAAGGAGGATGCCGATGAAAAGATCGTTCTGTGCGGGGATGTTTCTGTTCCTTGCCCTTTCCCTGGCTATGGCCGGGGGCGGCGGCGAGCAGACCATCAGGATCGGGTTCAATATTCCCCTGACCGGAAATTCCCCCAAGCTCGGGGAAAGCGCCAAAAATTCCGGGGAACTGGTTAAAAAGCAGATAAACGAGGCCGGCGGGCTGGACGTGGGCGGCAAAAAGTACCTGGTCGATTTTGTTTACGTGGATAACGAGCTTAAGCCCGAATCCGCGGTGCAGGCGGCCATACGCCTTATCGAGCAAGACCGGGTTCTGGCTATTGTCGGGCCCGCCGGATCCGGCCGGGCCATTCCCGCGGGGCAGATCAACAACGACCACCGGGGTCCCATGATTTCCCCCTGGGCTACCAACCCGGACGTTACCAGGAACCGGCCCTATGTTTTCCGGGCCTGCATCCTGGATCCGGTTCAGGCCCCGGCGGCGGTAAAATTCGCGGCCCAGCAGTTCCCGGAGGCAACCCGGGCGGCGGTTCTCTACAACGTGGAAGATGACTACTCCAACGGCCTGGCGGCCCTGTTCCGCAGCAGCTGGGAAGCCTCCCACGGCGCGGGGAGCGTCCGGGCCTTTGAAAGCTTCGGCGAGAACGACAAGGACTTTTCGGTACAGCTGACCAAAATCGTCAATACCGACGCCCAGATCCTCTACCTTCCCGACTACTACAACCACGTGGCCCTTATCGTCCCCCAGGCGAAAAACCTGGGCTGGGGGGATAAACCGGTGCTGGGAAGCGATTCCTGGGGTTCCGCCGATCTGGTTACCCTGAGCGGCAACGCGGTAAGGGGTTACTACTTTACCGACCATTTTGCCGCGGCCGGGGCCACGGGTATTACCAAAACCTTTATCGACCAGTATATGGCCGCGTATAATGAGATTCCGGACAGCGTGGCGGCCCTGACTTACGATTCCGCCAAAATCGCCCTCCAGGCCATTCAGAACGCGGGGCTGAGCGGCAACCTGCGGAACGACCGGGAAGCCGTCAAAGACGCCATTGTGGCGCTTAAAAATTACGCCGGGGTAACCGGAACCATGACCTTTAACACCGACGGCGACCCGGACAAGACCGCGGTGGTGGTTCAGATCGGCGATTCGGGAGAGTTCAGGTTCGTAACCAATATGAAGTAGAGGCGCTAAAAACCCGGCGGGGTTTTTAAGGTTCCTCCGGGAGCCTGCTGCATCAGTTTTATAAGGCGGCGTTATGCTGGCAAGGCTTTTACAGAATGTTTTTAACGCCCTCCAGTGGGGGAGTTTCTACTCGATAATCGCCCTGGGCTACTGTCTGGTTTACGGGGTGCTGCGGCTTATCAACTTTGCCCACGGCGATATTTTTATGACCGCCTCGTACATTGCCTTCTTTATCGCCACCGGTCTTTTGGGCCTTATCCCCGGCGGGGGGGTGCTGGTATTCGCCCTTACCCTGGCCCTCACCATGGCGGCCACCGCCCTTCTGGGCATCACCATTGAGCGGGTCGCCTACCGCCCCCTCCGCCGCAAGGGGGTGAACCGCCTCTACGTGGTTATCACCGCCCTCATGGTGGGCTTTATCCTGGAAAACGGCAACCTGGCCCTCATCGGGGCCAGCGCCAAACGCTTCCCGAACCTTATCGCCGAGCGGATCTGGTCTTTCGGGCCCGTGGTTATCACCAACCTGAAGGTTCTGGTCATCGCGGCGGCTTTTGCGGTTTTCGGCATCCTGCAGTTTATCGTCAGAAAGACGATCTTCGGCATGTCCATGCGGGCCGTCTCCTACGACAAATTCGCCGTTCCCCTGATGGGGATCCCGGTAAACCGGGTAATTACCTTTACCTTCGCCCTCGGCTCGGGCCTCGCGGCGGTGGCGGGGATCCTCTTCGGCATGTCCTACCCGGTGCTGGGGCCCCTTATGGGGATGATTCTGGGCTGGAAAGCCTTTATCGCCGCGGTGGTGGGCGGCATCGGGGACATCAGGGGGGCCTTTGCCGGCGGCTTTATGCTGGGCTTTATCGAGATCTTCATTGTCGCCTTTTTCCCCTCCAGCTTTAAGGATCTGGTGTCCTTTCTGATCCTCTTGATAATCATGGTGCTTAAACCCACCGGTTTCTTCGGCGTGGCAAAAAGCACGAAAATATGAGCCGTTCCAAGAAAGATAAAGCTATGGAACAGCCCCACATAGGAGTCCCCATGCCGGCCGCCCCTGTATCCGAACGGAACTACTCTTTTTTCCTGGCTCTGGGGGCGTTTGCGGCCTTCGCGCTGATAATCGCGCTCTCCGCGCTGGGGATCATCAACCAGTACATTCAGACCGTCCTTATGTCCGTCGGCATCAACATCATCTTCGCCGCGAGCCTTAACATCGTAAACGGTTATATGGGCGAATTCTCCTGCGGACACGCGGGCTTCATGGCTGTGGGGGCCTATACCTCTTCGGTACTGTCCCTCATCCTTTTTACGGAGAATAAATTCACCGGAGCCTCCCTGCTGCCGCCCTGGACAAGCCTCTTCCTCTTTCCGGCGGTGATCCTGGCGGGGGGCGTTTTTTCGGCCCTGGCGGGGTTGATCGTGGCCATCCCGTCCTTCAAAACCAGGGACGACTACCTGGCCATCATCACCATCGCGGCCAATTACATCATTACGACCGCCATCAACAACCTGGAAATCGTCGGCGCCAGCCGGGGGCTTATGGGCATGAAGTCCAGCCTCTTTGCCATGGGCGATGTCCTCCCCCTGCCCTGGATCCTCATCTGGATAGGGATCTTCGCGGCGCTCTGCGTGGGCCTTATCAAGCGGCTCATGGGCTCCGTGCTGGGGAAGGGGATTTCCACCATCCGCTACGACGAGATCGCCGCCGAAATCATGAGCGTCAACACCAACCGGATGAAGCTCCTGGCCTTTATGTTCTCCTCGGGGCTCGCGGGCATTGCCGGAGGTCTCTTTGCCCACGTGCTGGGCTTTATCAATCCGGCCTCCTTCAACATCATGAAGTCCACCGAAGGCATGGTCATGGTGTACCTGGGGGGCATGGGCTCCCTTACCGGATCGGTGCTGTCGGCGGTTTTTTTCACCTTCCTCCTGGAGGCCATGCGGCCTTTCCAGATCCTCAAGTGGGTGTTTATCCCCCTGCTGCTCATCCTCCTCATGCAGTTCCGGCCCGAGGGTTTTATGGGTAACCGGGAGCTTTCGGATTTTATTCCGGCCCTCAAGGCGGGCCGCGCCGCAAAGCGCGGCGGAAAGGACGGGGATCATGAATCATCTTGAGATACGGAACCTGACCCACCGTTTCGGCGGCCTCCAGGCCCTGACCGGGCTCAACCTGAGCCTGGAACGGGGGGAAATAGCCGGCCTTATCGGCCCCAACGGGGCGGGGAAGACCACGGTCTTTAACCTGGTAAGCGGTTTCTACGTGCCCACCGAGGGGGACATCGTTCTGGACGGCCTGCGGATCAACGCCAGGAAACCCCACGAAATCGCCGCCATGAAGGTGGGCCGGACTTTCCAGAACATCAGGCTTTGGAGCGAGATGACGGTGCTGGACAACATCCGCATCGCCCAGCATTACCGGCTCGGCTACCATGCGGGGGATGTTTTTTTTCATACCCGGCGTTTCCGGGACAGGGAGGCGGAGATAAGCGCGTCTTCCCGGGAGCTGCTGGAACTCTTTAAGCTTTCCGGCATGGCGGAGGAGTGCCCCAAAAACCTCCCCTACGGGGTGCAGCGCCGGGTGGAGATAGCCCGGGCCCTTTCCCTCAAGCCGGATCTCCTGATGCTGGACGAGCCCGCCGCGGGCCTCAGCACCGCCGATATCGCGGAACTGATCGAATACATCAAATGGATCCACGAACGGTTTAAACCGACCATCTGGATGATCGAACACCAGATGGAAGTGATCATGAGCCTCTGCCACCGGATCTCGGTTCTCGATTTCGGCAGGGAAATAGCCCGGGGAAGCCCGGAGGAGATCCGGACGAATCCGGAGGTGATCAAGGCCTACCTGGGGGATGGAGCGATATAATGCTGCTTGAAGTGCGGGATCTCAAGGCGTCCTACGGGAACATCGAAGCCCTCCACGGCGTTTCTTTCAATGTTGACCGGGGGGAGATCGTTACCCTCATCGGCGCCAACGGGGCGGGCAAAACTTCTACGCTGATGAGCCTTGCCCGCCTGCCCAGGCCCGAAGCGCCGACGGTTTCGGGGGGGGACATACTCTACGAGGGGAAAAGCATACTCAAAACGGAGCCCCACATCCTGATCCAGAAAAAGATGATGGTCCTGGTACCCGAAGGGCGGCATATCTTCGGGAACCTCTCGGTGCAGGAAAACCTCCGGATCGCGGCCTTCCCCCACCGCAGGGACCCTAACCGGCGCCTTATCGCGGCTGAAATCCAGAGCATGGTTTACGAACTGTTCCCCCAGCTTTGGGAGCGGCGCAAACAGCGGGGGGAGCTTTTAAGCGGCGGCGAACAGCAGATGCTGGCCGTGGGCCGGGCCCTTATGACCGGCTGCGATTTTATCCTCCTGGACGAGCCTTCCATGGGCCTCGCCCCCAAGCTGATGTACGAGATGTTCCGGGCCCTGAAGCAGCTTAACTCTTCAAAGCATATCACCATCCTCGTGGTGGAGCAGAACGCGAAAGTGGCGCTGGAATTTGCCGGCCGGGGCTACGTGCTCAAAACCGGGGGGATCATCGCCTCCGGCAGTTCCGCGGAACTCGCGGCCAATCCGGATGTAAAAAAAGCCTACCTGGGGGGATGAAGGGCCGCCGGGCGCGTGCCTGTAGCGATGCGCGGACATGCGGCGATGCGCCCTTGTCTTGTTTGAAATGACTGTATATCATAAACAAATCGTCGTCAGCTGCCCCGGCAACACATTCTAAGGAAAAATGTATTGAAGAAAGGAAACTCATAATGAAAATAGGAAACAAACTTATCGTAATGATTATCGCCCTTACCCTTTTAGGGATCAGCGTCCTTTTGGGGACTATTTTGATGAGCGCCCAGAAACAGATCAGCTCCCTGACCGCCAGCGATTTGGAGAATTTGGCGAATAACGAGGCCGGCAGTATCAGCCTGTGGCTGGAGACGCATTTCGGCGTCGCCAGATCCCTGGCCCATGCCATGGAAGCCTACGAGCAGATAGAACCGGCCCAACGGCGTTTCTTTTACAATATCCTGCTTAAGCAATTGACCGAGGTAAATCCGGAAATACTCGGCATCTGGACTTGCTGGCCGTCCGGCGCGCTGGACGGCCTGGACGCCCAGTACGCCAATACCGAGGGAACGGACAGCACCGGCAGGTTCATCCCCTATTGGTTCTGGACAGAGACGGGAGTCGAGTTAACCCCGCTGGTGGATTACGAAATCAGCGGCTCGGGGGATTTTTACCTCATCCCCCTGCAGACCGGAAAAGAAACCATTCTGGAGCCCTACGTTTATGTTATCGACGGCGCCGATACGCTGCTTACCAGTCTGGCGGTTCCCATAAAAAAGAACGGACAGGTCGTCGGGGTTGCCGGCC
>JAIRRU010000040.1 GCA_031255815.1 Treponema sp.
GTAATATCCGCCACCAGATTTGCGTTGGAGGAGAGGTTTCCCCCGGCAAAGCTTTCCCCGCCCAGAAGCATCCGTACCGCCATTTCCGTGTGCGACAAGGCCGCCTCCCGGGTTTCCAGATAGTTTCCGGCATTCAGCACGCCGTCCCGGTAGGCTTCGTGTTGCAGAACCAGGCCCATAAAAAGCTGTTCGCCAAGGCTCATCTCGTCCCGGTATTGGTTGAGCAGTATTGTTTTCCCGTCCTGTCCGGCGATCGTTTCGGCCGCCGCTTCACCGCTCCCCCCGGCAAGCCGGACGCCCCCGCTCAGGACGGACATGAGCAGATCTTTTGCCTCCCCGTCCCCGTAACCCCACTGGGATCGCAGGGCGGTCGCCGCGTTTTTTACCTTGTCCCGGCGGGCGGCGATTTCGGAACCGCCGCTAACGCCCCAGTTTGCCATTCCCCTGAGGGCGGAGCTGAGGGCGCCCGGGCTGGCGTCCATGCCTCCGGCGCCGAGCCGGGCGCGGAGCCCCCTGTCCCCGATTTCCAGTTCCAAAAGGCCCGTAGAATAAGTTTTAGCGCCGAAATTTTCCGAATAGCGCAGGATGTTGACGCTGGCGCTGCCGGTCATCTGGTAACTTACCGCGTTGGCGGCCATATCGCCCAGGAAGCTGTTCATCCGGGCCATGTCGGTTTTCTGCGATTGGGTAAAACCTGCGGCCCGGGCGCCGCCCCCGCCCAGGTTGAGCTGCCCCAGAAGGCCGCTTGCCATTGATCCGGTAATCCCGCTGGCCGTATTGGCAAGGGTTCCTTCGAATCCCTCCTGAAACAGATCCCAGGACCAGTTAAGACCGCCCCTGTCCTCGTCCCAGTAGGCGGCTGAAAACGCGCTTCTCGCTGTTCCGTCCGCGAAGTTCCGCAGGCCGCCAAGCGCCGACTTAAACGCCGTGTCCGCCATGCTTCCCCAAAAACCCTCGCCAAGCTTTCTGGTGACGGAGGCCGATACCTTTTCCATGATCCCCAGGCCGTTCATGGCCATCATGCCGCTTACGGCGCCCCCCGCCGACACGAGGCTCTTCCTGCCCAGTTCCTTTCCCACGTCTCCCAGATCCCTGTATCCCCCGGCCGCGTCCATGACGCCGAACAGCAGGTCGTCAAGCATATCAATACCGAAGTACAAAGCCATCCCGGCGGCGGCGCCTGAACCTTCGGTAACGGCGCTTGCCGCGGTCATCGCCATTGCCGCGGCCATCTGCATACCCATATCCGCCACGCTTCTAACAGTGGGAGGCTCAAGAAGGATGCTGTCGGTGGTGTTTATCCAGAATTTCTGGTCATAAACCGGCTTCGCCATTTCCGCGATGCCGCGCCGGGCAAGCATTGAGTTCCACTGATAATCGAGCAGGATAAGGCCGATCTCCCCGCTGCCCGGTTCCTGCAGGTTTTCAAGGGCGCTGCGGTTCAAGTTCGGTTTTTCCTTGAATTTCGGCTCGTAGCCCAGGTGAGCCTCCATCTTTCCTTCCCTCCCGTCCCGCGCCCGGGTGCTCAGCAGTTCGGCCCCCCAGCCGTTGATGTCCTGTTCCGCCTGGGCCACCATAAACATTACCGTTTCCGGATCCAGATCCGCCACGGCAAGGGGGCTCAGATCCACGTGGGTATAGGGATCGGGGGCCGTGTAGTAACGGTAGCGGTGTACCGTCTGCCGCTCTGTCTTTACCGACACAAGACTGGTATCGGTTACCACCTCCCTGCTTATAGTGCCGTCGATACGGTAACCCCCCTCGGTTACCATCTTTCTTTCCCACTCCCAGGCATCCCGGTTTCCCGCCTCAACAAAGCTGAGGATCTGCCGCTTAAGTTCCTCCAGCCTTTTCAAGGATCGCGCGGCGGCAAGGCCCGCCGAAGCCTTCCTGATATCCTCGTCCATCTCCCCGAGAGCCTTCTCGGCTGCCGCCAGCGCGGCGGCTTCCGCGCTCCGCCTGGGGCCCGGCGATGGGGGCGCGAGGGCGCTTCCGGCCCGGTCTCCAAGGCTGCCGGTATAGGCCATCAGTTCAGGAAGCTTTGTGCCCTCCAAAAGGGTTTCCAGGTACCCGCTCAGATCCGGCGCGTCCCGGTTCGCCCGGAGGATCGCCAGTTCGGCCAGCGCTTCGCCGATCGCCTCTTCGGTTTTTATTCCCAGCCGTTCCAGAGTTTCACCGTTCCCCGCTTCCCCCGCCCTCAGGTACTGTTCTTCCGCCCAGTCCCGCTTTGCCATAACGAAACCGAGGTAGTTAAGCTCCCACTCGGCTTTTTTCGCCTCGTACTCCCCGGAGAAATTGTTCCCCCACTGGTAATACCCCTCGTTCAGCCTTTCGCGCGCCTTTTCCCAGGCGCTTTTCGATAAGCGCAGGATCTCTGCGGATTGTTCCGTCCATCGGCTGTACTGTTTTTTCCAGTCCTCCCGGAGGAGTTCCCATTCATGTTCCTTTACTTCCAGGGGGCTTTGCACCCCTCTGCTTATCACCTCCAGCGCCGCGTTTTCCAGATCCTCCAGGGCCTTCAGCGAATACGCCTCGTTATCCCGGCTGTAGAAGACCAGGGTATTGAAAAGGCCGCCCCTGAACCCCGTCAGATTAAGGAAAGCCGATCTGCTGTCCCAGGTTCCCGCCCCCCAGGCCTCCGCCGCCAGCGTTCTTACAATCCGCCGCAGATCTTCGGAAGCGGGGTTTATCTCCGCAAACAGGGCGTCGTAGGCCAGGGCGGCGCTGTTCCGTTCCGACAGGCCCAGGCTCTGATCCGCCGCCAGCCGGGCATAGTTCCTGAGCCGCTCCCTTGCCTCCTCCGGTATTTCCTGTTCCGCCTCAAGGAAGGCCCGGTATCCGTCCGCCGCCAGCCGCTGGGCATCCTCCAGCCGCGTTTCTTCCGCCGCAAGTTTCTCCCGGGTTCCGGCCTCTCCCTTTTCAAGCCATTTGTTCAGTATCCCCAGGGAGGCGATTATATCCTGCCCCGCGGAGGCCCCGCTTTCCTGGTACAGGGCCGAATGGTAGAGGGCAAGGGCGGTTTCCCGGCTTACCGCCTGTTTTTCGTCCACGGGAATGGAGAGTCCCGGCAGGGGGGAGGGAAACACGGCGTTTAAGGCGTTGGCAAATTGGCCGTAACTCATCCTGTTCAGGGATCTGTCGGCCGGTTTCGTTTCTTCCCCAAAAAGCATCAGGTACAGTTCGCGCTGCTCCCTGTCAAGTTCCGCTTTCCGTTCCAGCAGTGTTTCAAAATTACCGGAAATAAGCTGATCCTGCCCGGCTGAAAGGCTTTCGTTCGCGTTTTTGAAGCTCTTTACCCGGTCGTAGGCCCTGCGGTAATCCTCTTCCAGCACGAAATTCGCTATAGCCACCGCCTGGGCGGCCAATCCCTTCTGCGTCAGGGCGCCTGCCCCGGCCAAGGCGAGAGACGCGGCGGCAAAATACCCGGCGGCCGCTCCCTGGGCGGCCCAGGCAATGATGTGTTTTTCGTCCGCTTTTGACTCAAGGGCGTCCGCGGGCCTTCCCAGGGCCCTCGCTTCAAGGAGGTCTTTTTCCGCGGCGGCCCCGCCGATAATCATGTTGCGTTCCCGGTAGAGGAGGTAGCGGGCAAGATCTTCGCGCCCCTCCTCCCCTCCCTCTACGCATACCCGGTTATAGGCCCCGGCGAGGACGCTCATGCGGGAATCGTGGTAGATCCCGCTAACATCAACTTCGTGATACACCCCGTTCGGCCCGTCGAGAATGGAATAAGCCCCGTCGTCCCCGGGGTTTCCCGCTTCTTTGAACCAGCCCTCCGTTTCCGCGCCTCCCCGCTGCGCGGCAAGGTACAGGGCGGCGAGCATGATGTCGTTAAAATACTCAATCCCCTGGGGATCCCCGAAGATCTTCTCTATCCATTCCCGCCCCTCAATCTCCGCGCGGGTATATTCCCGGTAGCCGTCAACGGTTTCGACCGTCTCGGTTCTCTCCCCGAAATATACCGCGCAGACTTCTTCCCTGTTCTCCCCCGCTCCGTAGCCCAGGGTAATCCGGTAGCTCCCGTCCGCCTCCCTTCTGAGGCTAACAAGATCCCCCGGCCCAAGGGACGCGGAGGAATTTTCCCCCGCGAATGTCCGGTAACTTTCTTCCACCGCGGCCTCCGCCTTCCGCACAACGTCTTTCTGTCTTGTTACAGCCGCGTCGGTCTCGTAGGCGGCCACCAGGGCGGTGTAGTATTTCTCCCCCGCTTCCCGGTAAGCCCGGAGGGCATTGTCGTATTGGATACCGGTACCGCGGTTCTGCTGCAGGAGTTCCGCCAGAACTTCTACGGATACCTTTGCCCGCTCCCAGGCATAGTCCGCCCCGCTCAGCTTTTCCTTGGGCAGGGGGAATTCGCCCTGCTCGTTCCTGCCGAAACCGTCAAGGTATACGCTTGAGGCCCAATCGTAAATTTCCTGCCGTTGCCGAAGATTGAGCCGGGCGTCTTTCATTTCCCGGTACGATTCTTCCGCCGCGTCTACGGCCCTGTTGTAGTTTTCATAACTTACCCGCAGCCGGCCGATAGCCGCCGTGTATTCGCCGGAACTGTACCTTTCCAAATTGGTCTTTGCGGTGTTAAGGCCGTCCTTAAGCGACTTTTCCTCTGTTTTAAGATCCTCCTGGTTCCGCGACATCGTCTCAAGCAGGCTGAGGGACTCCTCCAGTTCTTTATGAATCGCAATTTCGGCGTTTAGCGCCAGAGCGTAGTTTCCCGACGCGTATTTCAGTTTTTCTAGCGCCGCGTTCCGTTCCGCCGCCAGGGAAGAGCCCCCGGCCGCGGGATTGTAGCTGTGGTAGGACCAGTCTTTCTCATCCGAAAAAACGATCCCCAGCTGGTTTATGTAGCCCTCCATCCGGAGGTAAAGATCTTCGGCGTCCAGCGCCAGGGCTTCCCCGATATTTTCCCGCTGTTCCTTTGACAGCCTGTTTTCAGGCAGCTCCTTGTCCATCTGGAAAGCGCCGAGCCGGTACATCCGGTTAAAGCGGCCCAGATCGAGTTCCTGTATCGCAAAACGCGCGTACTCCAGGAAAAAGGCGGCCTCGGTCATGATCTTCCGCTTTTCCTGGACGCGGGCCTCCAGCCTGTCCCTCACCAACGCAAAGGAACTTCCCCCGGGCGAGATAACAGAGCGGTACACCTTTGCCCGCAGATCCTCCTGAAGGTTCAGTAATACTTTCACCCATTCCCGATCCCTCATTTCCAGAATCACTCTTTCGAGTTTCTTTTCAGGGTCTTCCCCGCCATCGCTTCCGCCGGGGTTTTCCCAATTCAGGGCGCGGGCGGCAAGTTCGCCCGCGTATCCGGCAAAGAGATCCTGATCAGCGGGGGTAAAGGCGGCAAAATCGCCGCTCCCCAGCATTTTAAGAAAGAGTTCCGCGTCGTAGACAGAGTTCCGGTAATTCGTAAAGCTCTCGTAACCGGCAAGGGCCGAACGGTAGGATCCCTCCGCGGCGGAAATATCCGGCCGGCTCAGCCCCCCGGGGCTGTAGATTTTCTGCAGGGCGGCGTATTGAATGATCCCGCTGATGTAGGCTTTCAGCGCCTCCTCCCCGGCGGCGTTGAGCCCTTCCCCCGCCTTCTGCAGATCGCTGGCGAAAAGCATGACCGCGGAAAGGTCTGCGGGGCCGCCTTCCCGCTCCTGGTAATTTTTTATGAGGGCCGAAACGCGCTCCCTCGCTTCCCTGTCCCCGGCGTTAACCTCGCTGATACGGTAAGCCTTGTACTGGCTGACGATAAGTTCCATCATTTCAAGATCCGATCCGCTCAAAGCCCCGGCGCTCCCGTTCTCAAGCAGGTAGGCCCGGATCAGTTCCCGCCGCCGTTTTTCTTCCGCCGACAGGGTTTCTCCCAGATGAAGGGTTTCCAGATCTTCGAGGATCTGGAATATTTCCGCCATGTGCCGCGCCTCGGCCCAGGCCTGCAGGGCGGAGAAATACGAGTCCGCCGCCCCGTTAAGCGTAAGGCTTTCCTCCTCCGTTTCCCCCGGTATAATTACTCCGGCGGAAATTTCCAACATCCCGGCGATAATTTCGCTTATCTGTAATTTTACGGTGTCCGGCTGCAGGCCCAGCAGTACCGCGTTTAATTTGCTTAGATTTTTCCGCATGGATTCCACGATTTCTCTTAGCCGGTCGAGTTCGGCCTGGGCTTCTTCCAGGGATCCTTGGGCCGCGTCTATTTCGGCGCTCCGTATATCGAGGTAACCGAGCTTGTCCCGGTAAAGCCCGAGGGCTTCGCCGTAAGACTTCCGGGCTTCTTCAAGCTCCCCCAGAGTCCGGGAGAAAACTTCCAGGCCCGAATCGTTCCTCATGCTGTACTCGTTTAACGCCGCGGCTACAGCCCTTTCCTCCGCCCAGTATTCCTCCACCGCCAGGGCCTTGAGGTACTCCCGTTCCAGTTCGCTCAGATAGGCTTCGGCGCTCCCCCTCCCTATGTCCAGCCCCGCTGCCCGGTACAGTTCCTGCACCGCGCCGTCCGCCCGGCTCCGGTAGTTCCCGGCGATAACAACCCAGCCGCCCGTTCTTTCAAAGAGGCTTTCACCGCTCGCAAGGAGTTCCTGATCGATAATTTCATCTTTATCTTCGCTGTATTCAATAATTTTCAAGTATGCCTGTTTCCATAATTCGTATTGCCTTAATATTTCCGGAATCCGCTGCCCGTAAATACCGGTAATATAACTGATGTCTCCGGTACGCAGCAAATCGCTCAGGTAGTTATGGATAAGGCTGGGGATCTCCCCCTTGTTGTTGATGCTCTGCCAGCGGATATAGACATTTTCGTACATATACCCCCAGCGTTCGTACCAGTCGCTAACCGCCGTCTGGGCCATGCTCATCATGTCCCGGCTCCTGGTGTAGATGTCCCCCTGTATTTTTACCATTCTGGTTCTGACTTCCCGGTTTTCTTCCGCGGCGGCAAGAAATTCTTCCCTGGCTTCGGCTATTTCATCTTCAAGGGCCCTGCCGCTTTCCTGCCAGCGGAGGTAGGCTTCGTCCAGTTTTTGCAGCAGTTCGTTTTCCCAGGAAAGCTGTCTCTCCTCCAGTTCCCGGTAAGCGTTGGCCCAGACTTCCTCGCCGCCCAGGTAGATCTGTTCCGCTTCCCGTTCCCACCCGGCCCGGGCTGCCAGAAACCCGAGCTCCGCCGCCTCCCATTTGGCGAGCCCTTCCTCAAAAGTTCTGCGGAACTGGCTGAGCCAGTCGCGGGAAGAAACGCTGATATCGCCGGGGTCTTCCTCCGCGATAAGGGTATCCAGCTTGAGAAAGAGAGCCTTTACCGAAGAATTCGCCGCCTCTTCGGCCTCCCGGGCCAGTTCCCGGGCGATAAGCCCGGCGGCCTTTTCACCGGAAATGCTTTTGAGGCTTTCGCGATCGTAGAGCAATTCCATCATCAGCGAATTTCCCTCGGCCGCGGCGATGCGCCGGTATTCCTCCAGGGCTTCGGCGCGGCGCAGTTCCCCCGCCTCTTTGAGCAGGCTTTCCTTCAGCTCCCCCTCAATGCCCGCCTCGCGCAAGCGGCTTTCAAGCTCCAGATACGCGGCCCCGCTGCCGATCTCCCATTCAGCCATGTAGCGATCCACAATTTCCCCTCCGAGCGCTTCCCAGGCGGCCCGGGCCTTTTCCCCCTCCCCAAAGCTCACAATCCGGCTTTCCCCGGAACCGCTGTTCCAGGTGAAGGCCCGCGCCGCTTCCCGCAGTTCCGCCGCAAGGCCGCCGGACTCAAAACCCGCCCGTTCCTCATAGATCCGGGCGGCCAGCCACCGGGCCCGGGCGCTCTCCCTTTCTTTGTCGTAGAAAGACGCGGCCAGCGCCTTGTCTTTTTCCCAGCCGGAAAGATCCTGTTCCCGTAAGTACAGGTTTCCGCTTTCCCATTCCGCCATGGCCGCCAGCAGCCCCGCCTGGGCAAGGCTTTCCCACTTTTCCGCGCTCCGCTCAAGGGCCGCCCGGTCCAGGTAGTGTTCCAGCCGGACCATACCGCGCCGCAGATCGGGCCGCAGTTCCTCAGCCGGCAGGAGCAACGACACCTGGGACAAAATGACAAGAAGAGACATTGCCCTGTTAATTTTTTTAGACATAATCAACCCCTATTCCGATAATTTAAGTAAAAAGATGAATTAGCATACACGGCAAAGCGCCTTCTGCCGCCAATCCGTTTTTGCCCTTGGTTGAAGCCGTCCCAAAACCAGCCGGGTTTTGAGACAAGCTCAATTTTCAGCTTATATAGGGCGCGAACCTGCCGTTTTGGTTTAATGAAAAGCGAAAAAATTTATGATTTGAGGCTGTTCCGAAACTTCGGTTTTTGGGATAAGTTTTTTTCCGTACCTCACGAACCTCACGAACTTTTGCACCGGCGGTCCCGGCTTTTGCCTGGCTCCAGCATGGATTTCTGGTGTCCGGGATAATTCCCCGTATCCGTCATCCCGCGTCAACGTTTACCCGTTTTCCCAAACAACCCCGGGCAACGCAATCCCCGCCGCGCCTGACACAGAAGCCCTTCTTTTCGACTTCGATATCCCAGGCCGCGCCGCAAAGCCACACCCGGCGCAGGGAGAGATGATCCAGGTTCAGCGGCAGACGGGGCAGGAAGGAAAAACGGCGCAGGCCCTCGGGTTCTATGGACAGAAGGCCTTCGGTAATGATAAGGCAAAAGAGGGCGCTTTCCCCGCTTAGCTGCTGCATGTTGGCGTCGGGGTACGCTTCGATGGCGTAGGGCACATGATCGCCAAGCAGCCGGTCCGCGCAGTACCGCAGGAACTTTTCTTCCCCCCGGCCAGGGGCGCCGGATTCCGAGAAGGCGGCTTTGAAGGTGAAAAGCCCCGAGCGATCCCACACGGTCTTTGTCCCCTCTTCGGTCAGCATGCCGTATTCGCTCCAGAGCGCGTTGTCGAACAGGGCGTCTATTGTTCCCTGGCGGCGTTCGTCAATGCCCTCGCAGAGGGGCAGGCATATCCAGGATCGGAGTTTCCCGTTTCCCTCGTGGTAGCGGTAGCAATGATGGCCGCGGATATCCGCGCCGAAATAAGAATCAATGCTTTTCCGCAAGGATCGGGCGCTTTCGAGGTAGGATCGTTCCTTTTCCCCCTCGCCGGTATCCCGGGCGAGCATGGCCCCGTAACGTAAACTGCTGTAGAGCTGGCAGGCGGTACTGAGATTCGCCTTCCCGGAACTGAACCGGCCTTCCAGTTCGTCCGTATCGCTTACAGGAACGCCATTCTCATTCAGCCGGGCCAGGGTAAAGCGGATACACCAGTCCACTGCCGGGAAAAAACGCCGGGCCAATTTTTCGTCTCCCCGGTATAAAAGGAATTTACCGGCGCCGTATGCGTACATGGATTCATCCCCCCGATCCAATTCCCAAAAATCCAGTCCTTCCGCAATAATTGATGAGGGGATAGAGAGCATGGCGCCGCTCATAAAGGGAACATAACTCTGAAAAGCATTAATGCTGGCTGTAACCGCAAGTTCATCGGCGGTACAGGCAAACCAGGGCGCCGCGTACTGGATTTCGTCATTACACCAGGTGGCGGCATAGAAAGATTTGCCTCCGGGACTATGGAATGGACCGCTCAAGGTATCAAAAATACTCTCCCCTGCCCTCAGCTTGGCAAATCTGAACATCATATCCAACACCTGGTTTCCCGTGTCCAGATCACAGGCATTACACAACGATTCTACCCTCCCCCGGCGCAGATTGAGGGCATCTTCGGCGTTTTCGGCTGCCGTATCGGAGGGCTCGTGGGCGATCCGCGCCGAATAGCTGATGTGAAAGCGGGTTTTCCCGCCCGGCGGGATGAACCGCCCTTCCCCGCCGTCGTGGGCGGTTTCAACAACATAAACGCCCTTCGTACCTTTAGTGTAGGACACGGCCTTTAGACCTTCGCCCGAAAGCCGCGCCGGAATTGCCGTATTCCCCGTATTTGCAACCTCGATAATCTCATAAGCGCACCGCGTTGTATAAGAAGGGAAAAGGGTATGGGTGATGAAAAGGGTGCAATCCTCCGAGGCGCAAACCGCGTTGACGGTTCCGTCCAGGAAAAAACTGAGCGGCCGTTCCTTCACCGGCCGGGGAGACAGGGTATCGCCTATACACAGAACAGGTACGGCTTCCTCCGGGATAGTCTGCTGAAAGGAACCATGGGTATTGTTCGGCACGATCCGTAAAGCGGGCCAAACCAGATGGCGTTCCAGGATCAGCTTCCCGTCTTCCTTTACGCCATAAGTCAAGATAAAGGAAATCCGGCGGCCGCTCATCTCAATCCGATCCTTATGGGGCATACCGCTTTTTACATCCCACCGTATTCCCCGGCCGTCAACGCGCCACCACTGCATACACCGCTCCCCTTGGTTTCAACTTTATGGTTTCATCATCTGTGTTTCAGACTACTTCGATTTCTATAGCGTCTCCCTCAAAATGGGAACCCGCCACATATTGCATCACGCCGCTTGTAAGCGGGCTTTCATGGTAATAATGCATATGCCCGGCAAATACGGCTTTTATTAATGGCTGGGCCTTAATATATTCGATAAAGTCCAGGTCCTGTTTAGTGGGAAGCTGCTGTATATACCGGTCCCCAGGATAGGGTTTGAGGAATTCCTCCGGGCAGCCCATAAGACACGCATTACTTTCCCCCCG
>JAIRRU010000056.1 GCA_031255815.1 Treponema sp.
CCGCGGGGAAACCCAGTCCCTGGTGGTAACCACTCTGGGCACGGTATTCGACGAGCAGATCTACGATGACATAGAGGGCGACAAGCGGGAGAATTTTATCCTTCACTACAATTTCCCCCCCTATTCGGTGGGCGAAGTGGGGCGCATGGGTACCGGGCGCCGGGAAATAGGCCACGGCAATCTTGCCCGCCGCTCCCTGGAGGCCATGGTTCCGGACAAAAGCGAATTCCCCTACACCGTCCGGGTGGTTTCGGAGATTATGGAATCCAACGGTTCGTCCTCCATGGCTTCGGTCTGCGGGGGAACCCTTTCCATGCTCCACGCGGGGGTGCCCATGAAGAAGCCGGTGGCGGGAATCGCCATGGGGCTTATCACCGAGGGCAAGGATCCGGGGGGGCGCTACGCGGTGCTTTCCGATATCCTTGGGGAGGAAGATCACCTGGGGGACATGGACTTCAAGGTCTCCGGAACCGAAGACGGGATAACCGGTTTCCAGATGGATATTAAAATTGCCGGGGTAAGCCCCGAGATCATGCGGAAAGCTCTGGATCAGGCCAAGCGGGGCAGGCTCCACATCCTTTCGATCATGAACGGCACCATCAGCAAGCCCACGGCCCAGATCAGCGAATACGCCCCCAAGATAGTAACCCTGCGGATAGACGTGGACAAGATAGGCGCCCTTATCGGCCCCGGGGGCAAGAATGTTAAGGCCCTCTGCGAGCAGTACAGCGTTACTATCAATACCGAAAACGACGGAACCGTTACCATTTACGGGAAGAACGCCAAAGACGCCGAGGAGGCCAAGGCGGCCGTTATGGGCATCGTATCCGACCCGGAGATAGGGCGGATCTACAAGGGCGTGGTAAAGCGGGTTATGGATTTCGGCGCCTTTGTGGAAATACTCCCCGGCAAGGAAGGGCTGGTGCATATATCCAAGCTTTCCCGCCAGCGGATAGCCCAGGTGAGCGATGTGGTCAGGGAAGAGCAGGAGATCCCCGTAAAGCTTCTTGAGATCGACAAAATGGGCCGGCTCAATCTTTCGTACATTGACGCGATAGATCCCCAGCCCGCCGGGGCCGGAGGGGAAAGCCGCCCGGACGATCGGGGCAGAGGACGCCGGGAGCCCCGCCGTTATTAAAGGCGGTCTCTGTACCGCAGAAGGCCATGCAGCAGAACCCTGTGGTAAAGATAGTAAAAAAAGATCCCTCCCTGGCGCTGCCCCGTTACGAGACGGCGGGAGCCTCGGGAATGGATCTGCGGGCCTTCCTGGCGGAGGACGTGGAAATTCCCCCGGGGGGAAGGGTTTCCCTTCCCACGGGGCTTTTTCTTCAGATCCCCCCGGGCTATGAGGCCCAGGTACGGCCCCGTTCGGGGATAGCGGCCAGATACGGCGTTACCGTGCTCAATTCCCCCGGCACCATAGACGCGGATTACCGGGGGGAACTGCGGATCCTTTTGATCAATCTGGGAAGCGAAAGCTTTCGGGTGCGGAACGGCGACCGTATCGCCCAGCTTGTGATCGGCCCCGTAAGCCGGGCGCTTCTTGAGGAAGGAAGCGTTTTGGCGGAAACGGAACGGGGTTCCGGCGGTTTCGGGTCTACCGGTATATGACAAACGACAGTTTCGCGGAAGCTTCCCGCTCCGTATCCTGGACCCTCTTCAGGTATGTGGTAACAGAATCGCTGTTTTCTTTTTTCGTGTCCTTCCTCTTTTTCTTTTTTATTTTTTTCGTAAACCAGCTTTTGCTTCTCGCCCAGGATATTCTGACCAAGCGGGTGCCCTTCAACCAGGTCTCTCTCCTGGTGCTTTACGCCCTGCCGGGGGTCATCGCCATGGCGGCCCCTTTCGCGTCCCTGGTGGGGCTCCTGATGACCGTGGGCCGCATGACCAGCGACAACGAAATTCTCGTCATGCTGTCCTCCGGGCTTTCCTACCGCACCGTTTTTATCCCCGCGACAGTGGTGGGCCTTCTGATTTCCCTGTTTTCCTTTTTTGCCAACGACGTGCTCCTCCCCGCGGGGAAGCTTCAGTTTAACCGGCTCTACCGCCGCATCCTGGTGTCCACCCCGGCGCTTGAACTGGAAGCCAATTCGGTTAAGCGCTTCAAAGAAACGGTTATCGTAACCGGCAACGTAAATGGCGCTTCAATCGACAATGTGCTTATCTTTGACCGTACCGGCGACGGGGAACGCCGGGTGATCATGGCGCGGAACGCGGAACTTAAAGACGAGGGCAGGGAAGGGCTCAGCCTCGACCTGGATCAGGCTTTTATCCTTTCCTCAAAAGAAGTCGCCCGCCGGGACTACGACTACGCCTCCAGCTCCTACCTCCGCTACTGGGTGCCTCAGGAAGATCTGATCCAGGCGGTATCTTCCATCACCCCCCAGGAGATGAGTTCCGTGGATGTCTACCGGGGAATCGTAAACCAGCGGAGGGATCTTGATCTGCGGCTTGACGAACAGCGGGGCAGGATAAGCTCCCAGGCCCTGGAGCTGGAAGCCCTTCTCCGCAAGGGGCCGGAGGACGGATCCTGGAACCGGCGGGCCAATCTGTTTTCCAGCTTTGAACGGGAAACCGGCACCCTCGCCATCATAGGGCAGGACAGGCTGCTCCTCCGCTACCTTCTTGAGTATTACAAGAAATTCTCCATACCCTTCGGAGCCCTTTCCTTCGTTCTCCTGGCGGTCTCCCTGGGGCTTCTGGCGAAAAAGAGCGGGCAAACCGTGGGTTTTATCATCGGGCTTCTCATCTCGGTGCTGTACTGGGCGCTGCTTTTGGGAGGGCAGACCATGGGGATCCGTCTGGGCTATCCCCCCTTCTGGTCTATATGGTTTCCCAACATCCTCGCCGTGTCCGCCGGGATCGTCCTGGGCATTATCAGGATTAGGAAATAGCGGGAAATGCTGCTGGATCGGTATCTGGTAAAACAGTTTTTCCCTATTTTTGCGGTCGCCATATCCATGTTTGTGCTGCTCCTTTCCCTTATCGATCTCTTCACCAATATCTGGCGCTATATAAGTTACGAAGTGCCCCTTAGAGAGATCCTCCGGGTAAGCCTCTTTTACATTCCCAAAAGCATTTCCTACGCCATGCCCATATCCCTCCTCTTTGCCGCCGCCTACACCCTGGGGGATCTCTACGCGAGAAACGAGCTGACTTCGATTTTTTCCTCCGGCATCCCCTTTTGGCGTTTCAGCATGCCCCTCCTGGTAATCGGGCTTTTCGCCTCGACCTTTGCCTTTTTCTTTGACGACATGGTGGTTATTCCAACCCTGCGGATCAAAAACAACCTTTCGCGGCTCTACCTTCACCAGCACCGGACGGAAGACAACTCCGATATTGTGATAAAAACCCGGAACGGGGCGACGATCTATTCGGTGGACTATTACGATCACGTGGCGCAGGTGCTTAACGGGATCAGCATCGTTGAGCAGAACGAGAAGGGGGAATTTGTCTCCCAGATACGGGCGCCCCGGGCTTCCTGGACCGGCGAATACTGGCTTCTCAGTAACCCTATTATCTATGAGTACGAGGGGGATCTGCTCCGGGCAAGACCCCTGGAAGAAACCGATATATACCGGGAACATCCGGACATTTTCAGGCGGAGCGCGGTGGAAGTGGAGGATCTTCCCTTCCGGGAGGCCCGGTTTCTGGTGCAGGATCTGAAAAATGCGGGGCTCCCCTTTATCAGGGCCCTTTCCGACTATTACCACCGCTTCTCCTTTCCCACCGCCTCCCTGGTAGTAATGGTGCTGTCTATCTCCATGGGGGGGCGTTTCCGGAAAAACATCCTCCTGATGAGCCTTCTGGCAAGCCTCTCCTCGTCGGTGGTGTTTTACGTAATGGAAATGATCACCATGATGATGGCCCGGCTGGGATACATTCCGCCCATTGCGGGGGCATGGTTCCCGGTCGGCAGTTTTATTATTATCGGCCTTATTCTCCTGCAAAGCGCAAAGACCTGAGAACCGGAAGGGATATGGACGAAAGCATCTTTACCGTTAACCGGGAGGACGGGGAAAGCGGGGCCCGGACAGGAACCTTGCGCCTTCCCCACGGAACCGTTTCAACCCCGGTCTTCATGCCGGTGGGAACCAACGCCGCCGTCAAGGCCCTGAGCCCGGACGATCTTGCCGGGATAGGCTTTGAAATAATCCTTTCCAATACCTACCACCTCTACCTGCGCCCGGGAACCGAAGTGATAGAGGCGGCGGGGGGGCTCCACGGCTTTATGAACTGGGACAGGAACATCCTTACCGATTCGGGCGGCTTCCAGGTGTTTTCCCTGGCCCCTTTCCGCAAAATTAGCCCTGAAGGGGCCCTGTTCCGCTCCCATATCGACGGTTCCCGGCGTTTCCTCAGCCCCGAGGGGGTAGTGGAGATTCAGCGTGCCCTCAACAGCGACATCCAGATGCAGCTTGATGTCTGCACCGGATGGGGCGCGTCCCGCGGGGAAGCGGAAAAGGCCCTGGAGACTACCGGCGGCTGGCTCCTGCGCTCCAAAAAGGCCTGGGAAGAAAAACGGGAGGCCGGTTACCGGGGGCAGCTTTTCGGTATTGTCCAGGGGAATTTTTTCCGGGATCTCCGGGAACAGAGCGCCGCCTTAATTGTGTCCAGCGGCGTTCCGGGGATCGCCATCGGCGGGCTTTCCGTGGGGGAACCGGCGGAGGTGTACCGGGAATTCCTTGCCTGGACCGCCTCCCTGCTTCCCCGGGAAAAACCCCTCTACGTTATGGGAATCGGTACGCCCGCCTATATCCTCGAGGCGATAGAACAGGGGGCGGACATGTTCGACTGCGTGGCCCCCACCCGGGAGGGCAGGAACGGCAGGGTCTATACGAAAAAAGGAAGCCTCTCCCTTAAAAAGGCCGAAAACCGCCTCGACTTTTTGCCGATAGATGAAGAGTGCGGCTGCAAAGTTTGCCGGGGGTATTCCCGGGCATACCTAAGGCATCTTTTTAAAACCCGGGAGATTCTCTGTTCAATGCTGGCAAGTTACCATAACCTCTACTTTCTCCACGAGCTGGTAAAAGAGGCGCGAAAAGCTATCGGGGAAGGACGGTTCTCCCTGTTCAAGCGGGATACCCTTTCCCGCTACGGCACGGGGGAGGCCGGATGATGGGGAAACCGGGCTCCGGGATACGCCGGGCAGGGCTTAGGGCGCTTTTTCTGGGGGCGATCCTGCTGGGATCCCTCTGCGCCCTCCCCGCGGCGGAGGAAAAGAACGAGGCGGAGGATCTGGAAAACGCCCGGCTTGCCACCATCCGTTACGGTACGGAGACGGAGATTGCCGCCCTTATCCAGTCCCTCAGAGACGAAGGCGCCGATTATCTGGACGGCGAGCTTACCGCCCTGGTGGAAAACACCAGGAACCGGAACATTCTGCGGGGCGTCTTTGCCTTTTTTGGCGAAAGGAACAAGGGGGGCCTTGAGGATCGGGCCATCCGCGCCATAGAGGAGTGGGATGAGGAAACGAACGATACGATCCTGGCCGCGGTAGACTACCTTGGCAAGGTTAAGGCAGAAAAAGCGGCGGACGCGCTGAAGGGGCTTATCGCCCTGGGGGAACGCCGTTTTATGAACGCCTCTTTCCTCGCCCTGGGCCGGGTGAGCGGGGCCAACAAAGCGCTGGCCGACGAAACCGCCGGGTATCTGGTAGATTATTACCGGGATCGGGAGCCTCCCGACGAATACCGGCAGAACATTATCAGCGCCGTGGGGGAAACCGGATCTTCCGTGGGCGTGGAATTCCTTTCCGGCATCGCGTCCAATACCGAAGAGCGGATGACCCTGCGCCTCCCCGCCCTTGAGGGGCTTTCCAAAATCGGCGACAGGGGCGGGCTTGAGGCCATTATTTCCGCGGTATCCGACGGGGATCCCAATGTGCGATCCGGCGCCGTGGCCGCCCTGGGCCCCTTTGAAGGGAGCGGGGTAGACAAAGCCATACTGGAGGCCTTCCGGGATTCCTACTACCGGACCCGCATAGGCGCGGCCCAGGCCGCCAGAAAACGGAAGCTTGAAGACGCCATCCCCTATCTGGAAGTCCGGATCGAGCGGGACGATGTAGCGGCGGTAAAAGACGAATCCATCCGCGCCCTTGGGGCAATCGGCGGCAACAAGGCGCTCGGGATCCTGGAGAGGTTTTTCAGCGAACGGAAATATTCCGACCGTATCCGCGTCCTTGCCGGAAATATGCTTATGGATAACGACGCGGACAAATACGCGGACCAGCTTATCCTGGAACTGGGCAAGGCGAAAGCGGCAAACCAGACCGCCCTTTACAACGGCCTCTTAAAGGTGTTGGGAGAATCGAATACCGGCAAACTTGAACCTGTTGCCCGGCGCTTCCTGGAATCGGGGGGATTTACCGAAAAATCCTACGCCCT
>JAIRRU010000064.1 GCA_031255815.1 Treponema sp.
ATGGCAGCTTGACCGAAATACAAAGCAGAAGATAGTCCGGTGGCAGTTTACGACGGAAGATGCCCGGATAAAACTGCACGGCTTATATCCGATCTTTTAGCCTAGACAGCCTACTAGTACCCTGTAAACTCTAATTTGCAGGATACGGAATGAAGAATTTGTAACCACGAAGGCGACGAAGGCGCACGAAGGCGGGAAAAGGCTAAGAAACCTGAGCCTTTGTGTTCCTTTGCGCGCCTTCGTGGTTAAATATCCCTCGGACTCAAGGAAATTAGGCCACGAACGGCACGAACCACACTAACCCTACTCCAAAACTTCCCGGACACCAGAAATCCCAGCTAGAGCCAGGCAAAAAGTCACGGCTTTCGGCGTAAAAGTTCGTGGTGTTCGTGTGGTTCGTGGCTATCCCTTTATCCGTGCTTTTAGTCTAATCAAAGTACTAGGCTTTTCCCCAGTTATCTGTAGGGGGCTGATTCAGGGCCGGAAGCACAGGCGCCGCCCGCCTTATAACTGCCGCCCCCTCAGCCCCGCCCGGGAACGGCGCTTGACGCGAGTTCGGCCCGGTGATACTTTATTGTTAGACTCAGTTAACATAAAAGGAGGGAAGGGCGGTGCTGCTGATTAGCAAGATCCTTCTTAAAATGGCGAGGGGGCTGTGGGGCTGGATCGTTACGATAGCCTGCCTCAAGCTCCTGGTTCTGGCGGGAATCGCCCTTTTTGCCCGGACGCTTTCCGCTTTTCTGGGATCCCTGGCGGAATCCCCCCTGTCGGCGGACTTGCTGTACCGGGCGCTGCGGCAGGCTTTCGCCGGGGCCCTCCTGGTACTCCTGGGGGAGCTCCTTATCGGCGAGGCGGAGTACCGCTGCACCGCGAAGGCGCGGCTCAGCCTGAGGGAAAGGATATTCTCAAAGATACTCCTCCTGGACGCGGGCAGTATCGAAAAGCTCGGCATGTCCCGGGCGCTTGCCTCCGCGGTGGACGGCGTCGAGTCCATGCAGATTTACTACAGCAAATACCTTCCGGGGCTCTTTTACTGCCTCCTCGCGCCGATCTATCTCTTCTTCCGCTTAAAGGACGCCTCTTTTCAGGCGGCGGTCTTTTTGCTGATCGTTTCAATCCTCCTTTTCCCGGCAAACAACCTTTTCAAGAAGATTGCCAAGGGGCTCAAGGCGAATGTATGGGAAAGTTTCCGGGAACTGACCGGATATTACCTGGAAAGCCTCCGGGGGCTTTCCACACTAAAGCTTTTCAACCAGGACGGAAAGCGGGAAGCGGAACTGCGGGAGCGGGCGGAAAATTTTAACCGCAACCTTATGGAGCTGATTAGAAGCAATTTTGTATCATTTCTGTTTTCCGACGGGGTCATCTACCTTTCGGTATTTATCACCGTAGTTTTTGTGTGTATCCAGCTTTCCCGGGGCCGGGTTGCCGTGGAGAACGCCATCATGGTACTGATGCTGGGCTACGGTTTTTTCGCCTCCGTCCGGCAGTTGATGTCCAGCGCCCACCAGGCCCTGACGGGTATCGCCGCGGCGGAGGCCGTTGCGGGTATTCTGGACATTGATACCAGCCGGCCCCGGATTAGCTTTGATCCCGCTTCGGCCGGGGCGGAGGCCTTTCCCGGAATCCGGATAGAGGGGCTTTCCTACGCCTATCCCGGAAGGGACACGGTTATCGGCAATCTCAGCATGGAAATCCGGAAAGACCGGGTAACGGCCCTGGCCGGCCCCTCGGGCTGCGGGAAAAGCACCATCGCCTCCCTGCTCATGCGCTTTTCCGATCCCCGGGAAGGGCAAATCGTTATGGAGGGAGTCCCCTACGCCGCCGGAAGCCCGGAAGAACTGCGGAAGAAGATTGTTATGGTGCCCCAGCAGGTGGGAATCTTCAGCGGAACCATTGCGGAGAATCTGCGGATCGCCGCTCCCGGCGCGGGGGACGCGGAGTTGCGGGAGGCCCTGGAGCTGGTCCGTCTGGGGGACTGGCTTGCCGCCTCGCCCGAGGGCTTGAACACGGACACGGGGGACGCGGGGGAAAAACTTTCCGGCGGGCAGAAGCAAAAACTGGGCATCGCCCGGGTGCTGCTCTGCAAAGCCCCCTATATCATTTTTGACGAGGCCACATCGGGGGTTGACGCGGACAGCGAAGGGGACATTTGGTCCTGCATCGGGGAGCTTGCCCGGACCCGCACCCTTATCATCATATCTCACCGGCTCTCGACGATCCGGAACGCGGATCTTATCTACGTCCTTTCAGGCGGGAAGATCGCCGAATCGGGGGATCACCAAACGCTGCTTAAAAACAGAAAGCTTTACTACAAGCTGGTGCGGGAACAGGCCGCCCTGGAACGCCAGGGCAGGGCGGAGCCGCAAAAAGCGGGGGCCCGGTGAAGCCGCCCCGGACGGGAGCGGCGGCCGGATCGCCGCCGGGTATCTTCGCCCTCTCCCGGCGTCTTTTCAGCATCGCCGGAGCCCAGAAACGATCCCTGACTGTTTCCACCCTGGCAAGCATCCTTGGCAATTTCGCCCACCTGGGCCTCATGGGCTCCGGGGCCCTGCTGATCCTGTCCTGCGCGGGGCTTTGGGGAGGAAGCCCCCTGGCCTGGGGGGGCATCATGCTCCTCTGTTCGGCCGGCATCGGGATCTGCCGCTATCTGGAGGGGCTTGTCTCCCATGTGGCGGCTTACAAACTGCTTACCGATATGCGCTGCGTCCTGTTCGGAATGCTGCGCCGCCTGGCCCCTGCCCGGCTTCTGGATCGGCAGAAGGGGGACATCCTTTCGGTGGCGGTGGCGGACATTGAAACCATCGAGTTCTTTTTCGCCCATACCATCGGCCCCCTGTTCACCCTGATCCTCCTGCCCCTTACCACCCTCTGTATCGCCGCCCGGGTCAACATCCTGTTCCTGGCGGCCCTCCTCCCGGTATACCTGCTTATCTGCCTTGCCCTGCCCCTCCTGGCGATTAAAACCGGCCGATCCATCGGGCAGGATTACCGCAAGCGCATAGGGGATCTAAAATCCTTTATGTTCGAAAGCGTCTCCTCCCTCAAGGAGATCCAGATATTCGGTTACGGCGAAAGGCGGATGTCCCAGGCCCTTGAAAAAACCCGGGGGATCAACCGGGCCGCCCACGCCCTAACCCTGCACCGTCAACTGGTAACTTCCGCCCCCGTATTCTTCGTATACCTGGCCCGGATCCTGGTGATCGCCGCCGCCTCCTACCTGGCGCTGCGGGGCTTCGAAAACCCCGCCGGGGTCATTGCGCTTTCCTTCGTGGTTTCCGCCTCCTTCTCCTCCACCCAGTCCCTTACCACCGTTATCTCAAACCTGCTGGAAACCTACGCCGCGGCGGAACGCTACTTCGCCATCATGGACGACCAGCCGGAAATTACCGAAGATCCCTCTCCGGCGGAACTTGGGGCCGTAGAGGAGATAGAATTCGACAGGCTGTCCTTTGGGTACCGGAGGGATCGGGAAGCGGTTATCCGGAACCTGAGCTTCACCATAAAGAAGGGGGAAAAAATCGGCCTTATCGGGGAAAGCGGCGTCGGAAAATCGACGATTATCCGCCTGCTCCTGCGCTTCTGGGAACCCTCCGGGGGGGAGATACGGATCAACGGCGTCCCGCTGAAAAAAATCTCCCTTCAGAGCCTGCGTTCCCGGATAAGCATGCTCGAACAGGAAACCTTTATCTTTAACGATACTATCGCCGCCAATATCGCCCTGGGCAAAGCCGGGGCGGGCATGGAAGAAATTATCCTTTCGGCAAAACGCGCCGGCATACACGATTTTATCAGCTCCCTGCCGGAAGGCTACCAAAGCCCCATGGGGGAACTTAACGGCCGGATTTCCGGCGGGGAACGCCAGCGGATCGGCATCGCCCGGGCCATGATCTCCAATCCCGATATGCTGGTAATGGACGAGCCTACCAGCAGCCTGGACGTGCTGAACGAAAAAAGCTTGTTAAAAACTCTGAGGGACGAATACCGGGACACTACCATTCTTATCGTTTCCCACCGCCGGTCAACCCTTACCGACTGCGATCGTATTCTGCGTCTGGAGGCTCCCCCGCATAGGGCATGAGCGGGAACAGGCCCGGCTCCAAAAAAAAAGGCCGGATTTATTCCGGCCTCCAATTACCCCTTTACCCTTTCTTTTGAATTTGGGCATACAATAGGGCGTGCTGCTTACAGCATCAAAAAAATCAAAGCGCTCTATACTGTCTCCGCGCGGCCGGTAAGTTCGTTACCGGCCTCTTTACTTCGGGCGGGTTTTCCATACGGGCCTCCTAAAAAGCATGATCTTTACCGAAACCGTAAAAAAGTTTCTACAAAACTGAAGCTGTTCCAAAACTTCATTTTTTGGAACAAGCTCAACTGTCTTATCTCTAATATTATACCGCCGGGGAAAAAAAGCAAGAAAAATTCCAAAAAATATTAAAAATTTCGCGCATTTTCCTGCCTGCCATCTGTCCGGCGCCTGTCCGCAGAGCCGGTTGCTCCGCGGACGGTACTATTAATAGGTTCTCACAAAAACATCGCTGTAGCCCGAACCTTTGAAACGCTGCAGGAGGGCCCCGCTTTCGCCCAGGTTTACCGGTCCCAGGAGGAGGCGGTAGATAGGCTTATCCGGGCTGCCGGCTGCCTGGACGCCCAGGGGGTAATGCCTGTCGTCCAGTTTCGACACGCTGGATTCCAGCGATTCGGGTTTGCTGTAGGCGCCGAGCTGGAGGTAATACTTCCCCTTTTCCAGTTCCCCGATGAAGGGCACGGAAAAACGCGGCGTCCCGCCTTCCGGCCTTGCCAGCGCCGTTGCGAGTTCCGGCCCGGGGCTTTCGGGCAGGGCCGCGGCCTCGGGCAGGGCCGGTTCTTCCACGATTATCACCGATTCCGGCGGGGACGGTTCGGCGGGGACGGGTTCCGCCAATACCGGCTCGGGCAGGGTCTCCCGGGGGCTAAGCGGGCTGGCGATTGCCTCGGGGGCCCCGCCGAGCGCTACCGCGGGCGGAGGGGCGCTCCGTTCCCGAATGGTTTCAATGGATTCAATAAAGAGGGAGCTGTCTATCACCGGTTCGGGCTCCCGGGGAGGCCGGGCCGGTAAGGGCGCGGCAGGTTCGGCCCAGGCCCCTTGCGGGACGGAGTAAGCGCCGGGGTCTGCGGGAGGCCGCTGCTCAGCCGGAACCAGGGTATAGTCGTAAGTGCCGGGGGCCGGGGGCTCGATCCCGTTCCGGGGCGCCGTTACCCAGGCGCTGGCCCAACTGCCGCCTCCTCCGGCCTGGGTGTTAAGTTCCGCCGGAACTTCCCTGGCCGCGGGGGGGGCGCTCTGAACGGCAACCCGAGCCTCTTCCGGGGTATAAGCCGGAGCGGGCAGGGGGCTTGGGGGAGGATCCCTGGCTATACGCGGCTCCGGCATTTCAACGGTATCGGGGGGAAGCGGCCGGCCGACTGAACCGCCCCGCTCCCAGATGGGGTACAGGGTCTTTTCGGGGCTGTCGTCTTCCTCTTCCGCTCCGGCCAATTCCCCTTCCCCGCCCTCCGGGAAATCCCAGTAAGGATCCCCGGCGGAACCGGGCCTTTCCTCCCCGCCGTATTCCCCTTCGCCGTATTCCTCCGCGCCGGGGACATCGACAATGCTAAAGTAATCATCGCCCCCGCTAAAGGCCGGGACTTCCCTTTCAACAGGCCGCCCGGGGGAGGGGCCAAGGGCGAGGCTGGGATCTTCCCCGAAATCTCCGGAAAAATCCTCATAGTCCTCATAGCCCTCATAGTCTTCGTAGCCCTCGTAATCTTCATAATCCTCATAGGCATAGGCGGCCCCGCTTTCCGCCTCAAACATGGCGTCCGGGTCGTAATCGGGATCGCCGCTCCCCGCCAGGCCTTCGGTAAAACGGGAGAAGGCGATGGGGTCGGAAGGCTGGGTCATCCGGATGCGGCCGATGGATCTGACCTTCAGGCCGATGCTTTCCGCCGCGTCCTGGGACAGGGTCGCCAGGAGTCCCGGCGTATCCAGGCCGGAGGAAACGATTACCCGGACGCTTTTGCCCGTTTCCAGGTTGGTGATGTCCACTACCGTGTTCCGGGGGAAGGAGTTGGTAGCCGCGTAGTAGCCCTCGCCGGGTAAGGCGCCCCGGGGGGCGGTGGTTACCGCGCCTTCCCATACTGACGCGGCGTTAAAGGCCGCCAGCGCGGCGCAGAGCAGGGGGAGGAGCCTTTTTTTGGTTTTCCGTTCCTTCATGGTCAATCCTTTATATACGGTATTAATCGGCGGACGGTTTGGTTCGCCCGGGCGGTCTCGTCCCTCGCGGCGGAGGCCTCAAGACCTTCGAGCCGTTCCTCGTAAACCAGCCCGTAGGGTTTGATCCGGTATACCCGCAAAGCAATGTTCCAGGGGGCGGCTTCCCCGCCGGGCAGAGAGGCCCGGTAGTCCAGTTGGGCAAGGATAAAGAATTCCGCCCCCCCTTCAGCCGCCTCGCTGAAATCCGCCATGGCTTCCTGGGGGAAATCCTCCCCCGGCAGCCGGTTCAGCCTCATAATCGGCGCGTTGCTCACGATATGCCCCGCCTCAAAAAACACGTCCAGGAGGCTGTTTTCCCAGAGGGCCGAATATCCGGCGCCGCCCTGTTCCTCCCGGATGCCGGTTTCAATCACCAGAAAGGAGACGGTTGCGGCGGAAAGGGGCAGGCTAAGAAAAATCCACAGGGGAAGAGCGAACCAAAGCCGTTTCCCGGACATAGAGACCTCCTTCTTCACTATCGGCCCTTTTTTGTGTATCCTGAACAGGTGAATTATTACGCCTTGCAAGTAAAAACCAGGGGCGAAGACAAGTACATCAAGCTTTTCAAGGCCCTGTACCCGGAGATAAAAGTTCCGATTTACTTTCCAAAACGAAAAATTAATATCCGGCGGAGGGGCGTTTTTACCCCCTCCACCTCCCCCATCTTCCCCGGCTATATTTTTGTGGAAATTCAGGAAGAGGACAGCATACTCAACTACCACTGGGCCTTCCGGCGGACCGACGGATTCTACCGTTTCCTGAAATCCAACCAGGATATCAAACCCCTGGCGGATCGGGATCTGGAAACGGTGCTCCACTTTATCAGGGACGTGGGACCGGTGGCCGGGCTTTCCAAAGTTTATTTCAACGAAAATTCCCGTATCGGGGTTACCGAGGGGCCCCTGATGGGTCTGGAGGGGAAGATAGTAAAGGTCGATAAGAGAAAAGGGAGAGCGAAGATCAAGCTGGACCTTTACAACGACTCCTTTGCCATCGACCTGGCCTTCGAGGTGATCGGGGCGGCGCGGCCGATCAGGCATTGAGCCGGCCCGGTTCGGGCGGAAAGCCGGATCTTCGTTAAAAAAAACATGACTACGAAAAAATCCGCGCGTCTTTACATTATCGGGGCCGGTTTCGCCGGCCAGACTTTAGCGAACGAGATCAGGGCTAAGGCCGTATTCGGGGAGGTGGTGGCCTTTCTGGACGACGATCCGGAAAAGATCGGCCGCCGGATAGACGGGGTGCCGGTGCTGGGCCCTATCCGGGACGTGGCCCGGCTGCTCAGGATGAAGGCTGCCGACGAGGCCGTTATCGCCATTCCCGGGGCGGGCCGGGAATACCTGAAAGACATTTACGGCATCCTGAAAAAGGCGGGCTTCGAGAAGATCCGCATCCTTCCGGGCATATCCCAGATCATCGAGGGGGACGCCCACCTGATCCAGACCAGGAACATCGATCCCCAGGATCTTCTGGGCCG
>JAIRRU010000163.1 GCA_031255815.1 Treponema sp.
TTCGCAGCGAAGGGTTTAATACCCAAGAGCCCGCTCACCGGTTCGCGGGGGAGCTTTAGGGCGTTCTTAAGGTATTAAACCCTGAGTCTAACCACCTCGGGAGAACAACATACCTCGCCCTTCAGGGCGAGGTTGTTGATTCTTGTATTCGCCGTGAGAATAGTCCATAAACAACGCTTTTGTCAATTTTCCGTTATTGAGTATGTCTTTACCTCTTTCGTTGACAATTTTCCGAGCCGGTTTGACAAAATCTTCGTCCATGTCCGGCACCTTATCCTTTCATAAAATTTTTGTCAATGAGTTGTCCGGAAACTTCAGTTTTTGAAACAGCCGCTTGCCTTTCAAAGACGTAGCATACCGGTATCCGGCGGTTCCGGAAATCCTCGTCCCGCAGTTTTTCTGTCATGTCGGTAAGCCCGGTGCCGGGAAAATCCCGCTCCGCAAGCTTGAAGCCCCTGGCGTTCACGCTGAGCCAGAGCCTTCCCCCCGGGGCAAGAAGCGCCAGGCAGCCTTCGATAAGTTCCCGCTGATCCCGCCTGATATCCAGGGTGCGATCCATTTTCTTTGAGTTGGAAAAGGTCGGCGGATCCAGAACGATAAGATCCCAGGTTTTGCCCTGCCTCCGCTTTTCTTCGAGGAAGCGGAAAACATCGGCGCGGATAAAACGGAAAGGCCGCTCCCTCCCCGTGCCCCCATCAAGGCCGTTCAGGGCGAAGTTCCGCCTGCCCCAGTCCAGGTAGGTTCCGGAAAGATCCACCGAGTCCACCCCGGCCGCCTTCCCCGCCGCGGCGTAGACGGAGAGGGAACAGGTGTAGGCAAAAAGGTTGAGCACCTTTTTCCCCGCCGCCTCTTCCCGGATCTTTGCCCGCAGGAGCCGCCGATCCGGGAAGATCCCCGTGTCCAGGTAATCCGAAAGATTCACCAGGAACCTCAGCCCCCCTTCCGCCGCCTCAAGGCCCGCCCGCTCTCTGCCCAATTTCCCGTACTGATCCCTTCCCCGCTGGGGTTTCCTTTCTTTGATGAACACGCGGTTTTTCGCTATGCCCAGGGCCAGGGAGGCGGCCTCGCGCATCCGGCTAAGCCAGGCCCCTTCCTCCGCCTCGTCCTTTTCGTAGGGCCGCTTGTAGACAGCCCCGGCCAGGGCCGCCCCTCCGGCGGGGATCGCCGCCCCCCTCCGGGGATCCGCCCGGTCTCCGGGAGGCAGGGCCTCGTAATAATCCAGCGTAAGGGGGATCTCCGGAATGTCCCGGTCGTAGAGCCGGAAAAAGCCCGCCCCGCACCGTTTCGCCCATCTGGCAAGGTGGCGGTAGCGCTTCCGCAGCCGGTTGGCGAACATTTCCGCCTGGGCTTCAAGCCGGGCCGATCCGGGCGCGCCCTGCTCAGACGGGAACATCCGCATCCGTCTGTTTTGCCCGCCCCCCAACGCGGGGCGCGGCGCAAGCGGAGGAAAGCCCCCCCTTCCGGACAAGCAGGCCTGGCGGCCTGAGTTTTACGCCCGTTGAATTCCAGATAGCCTCTCTGCCCGCCTTAACCACAATACACCCCTATGCCTTTGCCGGGTTTACGGGCTTTTTCCAAAACCCGCCCGGAGCGGAAACCCCGTTCCGCTGAAACGATAAAATCAAACCGGTAAAAGAGTCAAGAAAACAGCGGGCGGCGGTTTAACATTCAACTCCGGACAACCGTGAATATTGAAGCCGGGGCGGCTGTTCGCCGGGAACCCGGCTTCTTGAACGAGTCTGCCGGCCCCGGTTTGCACAGGGGCCGCCTGTTGGTTTAAAATACAGAAAGCCTATGAGGATCCGCAAAAGCCTTTTTTTTCCTGTTGTTTTAGCGTGCCTCATGCTTGGCCTTGGCGCCGCGGCGGGGATCTTTCTTACCCGCGCCCCGGTTCTGGTGCTGGGCGATCTTTTCTTCGATACCCTTTACGGCCCGCGGAGAGCTTTGCTGCGGCAGGCGGGGGCCTCCCTGCGGCTCTTTCGCCCGGTTAAGAAGGTGACGGTTGCCGAAAACACCGGCCCCGACGCGGTTATTTTCGCCCTGGAGGAGGCATCTTCCCGGCCCTGGGCGGTATTGGCCCCCTACCGCCATGCCCAGGGCCTGCGGCGTTACGCGGAACAGCATCCGGAAATAACGGCGCTTATTTTGGGAGGCCGGGAAAACTTCCGGGAAGGGCAGCTCCTGAGCCTCGCGGCGGATACCCGGCTTGATTCCTACCGGGCGGGCCGTTCCGCGGCGTTTTTCGCCCGTGAAAAGGAAGGGCAAATCCTGGTTCTCCAGGAGGAACGGGATTTTCCGGTAAACCGGGACGCCTTCCAGGCCGGCCTGCTGGCGGAAAACTGCGCTGTAAACCCCCTCTATATGAGCGGCTATACGGAATACCCCGACTATGATAACCTTTCCTGCGTCGTATTGGGGGGCAATGCCCAGGCCTTCCTGAGCCGGAACCGTACCGTGCCGGTTATTCTCTTTTCATGGCTGGATCCGGCGTTCTCCCCGGCTAACGTTAAACTTATTTTCGACGATTCCCCCTGGGGAATACCGGTAGAGGCTTTCCAATCCGCCGTGGAAGCGGGGGAAGGGCCGGTTCCTTCGGGCATTACCGTTTTTTCCGGAAGAATAGGGCGGCGGGATCTGCTGGAAAAGATAAAAACGGTTGTAAGGGAGGGCATTGTCGAATAGAATAAAGGTAACTGTTCATCCGCCTGCGGGGGATAGAGAGAATAAGCAAAGAAAAGAGCGGGAAAATCTGGTGAACATTGACAAAGATACCGATAAGAATTATAATCGTCCTAGAACTCGTTTCCAGGGATAGGAATAAGGAGTAGTTTGATGAAACAGGGTAGTTTCAGGGCTGTTTGTGTTGTTCTTTTGGCATGCGCGGTTGTCATTTCAGCCTATGGCGATGAAAGAACGGTCAATTCCGAAGCTGTCATAATAGAATCCTTTGATGGCGATACCACTCACGAGTGGACCGTGGAAGGAAGGGCCAGTTCCTACGAATTCGACTGGAACAAAGACGCCAGTAAATTCGCGACGGTGCTTGACGGGGATGAGTATCCCAAGCTCACCTATGTTCCGGCATGGCCTCAGGCGCTGTTCGGCAACAACCGGCAGGGCAATGATTATAAGAGCCTGGGTATCTGGGGCCGTTTCGACCGCCGGGGTTACAACTGGATAGACGTGTATCCGGTGGAAGTCGGAACCGACACCCCCTTTGAGATCCCCCTGCCGGGCCGGGTGCAGTACCTGGATATGTGGGTGTGGGGCTCCAACCTCCAGTTTTCTATCGAGGCCTTTGTCCGGGACTACCAGGGGGTTGTCCATACGCTCAAGCTGGGGGATATTTCCTATACGGGCTGGAAGAACCTGCGGGTGTCCATTCCCAGCGCGATTCGGCAGAGCAAGCGGGTGCTTCCCCATTACGCGGGCCTCCAGTTTGTAAAATTCCGGATATGGACCCAGCCCTACGAAAGGGTGGATGATTTCTATATTTATTTCGATCAGTTCAAGATAGTAACCGATACCTTTGAGTCCTTCTTTGATGGCGATGAGCTGGCGGATCCTGAGCATGTGCAGGAACTCTGGGCAGTATCGGGCAATAATTAAGGAGGCTGGCCGTGAAACGTTTTGTATTGGTTGTCTTAATTTTGGGGCTTACTGGTTTCTTGTTTGCCCAGGAGGGCATCGAGGTAGGGGCAACGGATCCTGAGCGGCTGAGCATCGACTCGGCCCAGCAGCTTTTAAAAGAAATTTCCGTTGATAAATTTGAAAAAGACGGTTACTGGCACTCGGCCATGTCTTCGGATAACGGCTACGTTACGACCCGCCTCTTTGAAGGCGCCCCCGCCGGAAAGGAAGCTTTGGCGGAGGAGGAAGGGCTTGATATTCCCGACCGTTATGTTTTGGGCAGCCGGGTCGATTTTCTCCACCGGGGCCATACCAGTTTTACCCTTTTTCCCCAGCGCCCCATCCCGATAGAGGGGATTACCAAGACCGTGTCGGTATGGGCTGTAGGCCGGAATTACAATCACGAACTGTACCTCCTGGTTCAGGACTTTTTTGGCCGTCCCTTCGAACTCTACATGGGTAAACTGAATTTCCAGGGCTGGAAGCAGCTTACCGTGGCGATCCCCCCCCAGGCGGAGGATGGTCGGAACGGCATTGTCCAGCGGAATTACCACTACAACAACAACCTGGGAATCAAAATTACCGGATTAATGATCAAATGCGACCCTCTGGAAGCTTTTGGCAGTTACTACGTATATTTTGACGATCTGCGGGCGGTTACCGACCTCTTTGCCGAGGATAACCGGGACGAAGATGATATGAACGACACCTGGTAAAAAGGGCGGCGGTTCGGAAGGGGCAATGGCTTTGGCTCATTGCCCTTTTTTTTTGTAGCGGTAAGCCTTCCCCTGTTTCCCCGCCCGCTGGACAGCCCCAATCCTGTTCAGCACGTAGAGGGCTTTTTGGGCCAGCGCGGGCTTGATACGGGCTTTTTCCGCCAGTTCCCGGGCGGTAAACTCCTCCCCCCGGACAAAGGGGACAAAGCGGTAGTAGTCTTTCAAACTTTCAAGGCAAAGGGAACCGTGCCAGCCGGACAGTTCCCTCCCCGCGATGCTGGCCCCCTTCCGCCGCCAGGAACCCTTTCCGTCCAGGATCCGCTTTTCCAGCACGTCGATCAGGGCAAGCTCAATGCTCAGCCCGGGAAGGAGGGCAAGCTCCGGGGCGTAGAGGAGGTTTTTAAAGAGATCCCACTCGCTGCCCCGGCGGGGGCTTTTCCGTTTCCGGAGGCTTTCCCCTCCGGGGCCGAAGGTCTCTATGTACTTGGCAAGGATCACCGGATGGACTATCCGCACCGGCCCGCGGGCGATCAGATCCCGGATCTTGCCCCGTAAGGGGCCGAAACTCCCCGTCTGAACTTCGATAATCTCCCCCTCCCGGGTTACGGCGTCGCAGACGTAGCCGTCCAGGCTCTCCTCGGTTTTGCCGCATTCCCCGGCATAGCGGAATTTTAAGACCCGGTGGAGCGCGCTCTCCTTCCGGGTTCCGATGCTGTCTTTCCCTCTGGCGGACATAGGCCCAGCATAACTAAATTCCCGCGGCCTAAGCAAGATTTTTCTATACAGCCGTATAGAAGATAAGAATAATTTTTTTACTTTTTGTAATATTTCCGCTGTTTTCCGCCTTGACCGGGAATTCATCAGATGATAATAATGTAGACGTGAATGGGATTTTATGGAAAACGCTAGCAATTTGTGGTAAAAAAGGCTAATATAAGGAAAAGGCAGTATGGGCATTCCGACCGGGCTAAAATTTGTTTCATGTGACGACAAAGGCCGGATAAGCATACCTTCCCTTTTCCGGGAAGGCATGCCGGGGAATACCCTGATTATTACAAAAGGGCTTAAGCGCTGCCTTTGGTTGTACCCGCTCGATGAATGGTCTGATTTTTCGGCACAGATGGCATCGAAAATGGAACCCCTTCGCCTAAAGGAACGGGATTATATGAGGCACCGTTTCGTTATACCCGCCCAGGAGCTTGAGATTGACAAGCTGGGCAGGGTTGCGGTGCCCCAGAGCCTGCGGGATTTCGCGGGGCTTAACAGGGAATGTGCCGTGGCAAGCAACGGCGAACGTATGGAGATTTGGGATAGCCAGATTTACAGCGACTACCAGGCTGAAATAGAGGAGAATCTTGAATACGTGGTTGAGGAAATAGGCTTGTAATAAAAAAGGGCTGCGGGAAAGGGGATCCCGAAAGCCGGCGTTATGGAGATTTGGGAGGGGAACCAGGGGATTATGGAAGTGTCGCACACTCCGGTATTGCTGGAGGAAACAGTACAGTATCTTGCGCCTCGCGGCAAAGGCGAATTGATGCTGGACGCTACCGCCGGAGAAGCGGGGCACAGTTTTGCCTTTCTTTCCCGGTTTCCGGATCTGAAAGTCATTGCCGTTGACGCCGATCCGCTCATCCAGCGGATCGCGAAAGAACGGCTTGGGGAATTCGGCGGCCGGGTATATTTTTACACCGGCTGGGCGCAGTCCTTCTTTGCCGCCTACCCCGGGGATCTCAAGCGGCCTGATACGATTCTTATAGACCTGGGGATAAGTATGTTCCATTACGAAAGATCAGGCCGGGGTTTCAGCTTCGGTAAAGATGAGCCGCTCGATATGCGGCTGGATACCTCCTCGGGCCCGGACGCGGCAACTCTTGTCGCCTCTCTGCCGGAAAAGGATCTGGCGGATCTGATCTACCGGAACGGGGGGGAATCTTACTCCCGGCGCATCGCCAAAGCCATTGTAGCGGCCCGGAAAGAGGGGGCTGTCCGCAGTTCCCGGGCCCTTGCGGAACTGGTGGAGGCTGCCGTGCCTCCCGCTTACCGTCGCGGCCCCATTCACCCGGCTACAAAGACCTTCCAGGCCCTGCGGATCGCGGTAAACGGCGAGTTGTCCCGGCTGCCGGATCTGCTTGAAGGGGCCTTGCGGGTGCTCGAAACGGGCGGGCGGATGGGGGTGATCAGTTTTCACTCGCTGGAAGACCGGATAGTCAAGAATTTCTTCCGGGAGAAGAACAAGGACTGTACCTGCCCTCCGGAAGCGCCGATATGTAGATGTGAGGGCCACCGGGTTGTGAACCTGCTTACCCGGAAAGGAATTGTTCCCGGCCAGGCGGAAAGGCAAGAAAACCCTTCCTCCCGGAGCGCGCGGCTGCGGGTAGCCGAAAAACTTCTCGAAGAGGATGGCGAATAATGAAGAAGCGCCTGCTTCTTTACCTGGCGGTGATTACCATGCCTCTGTTCCTGGGCCTGGTAGTGTGGCAGTCAGCCCGCTACACGGATCTGGAACGGGAGATTGCCCGGCTCGAAAGCGCCCAGGAGAGATGGGTGGAGAGCAATAAGCGGCTCATCGCGGGGATAGCCATGCTTTCGTCTTCCGAGAGGATAGAGAACATAGTCCGTAACGATCCGGACTTTGTTAAGGTAAAGCCCGAGGATATCCTCCAGATACGGATAGAGGAGGGGCGCCGTGGCTACTAGGCCCTTTCTGATGGATTTTGAAACCCTCCTCCGCGCGGTAAAAGGCCGCCGGGTTTCCCCCTCCTGGGGAGGGGCGGGTTTCGTTTCGGTGTGCATAGATTCCCGGGAAGCGGCGGAGGGCGCCCTCTTTGTCGCCCTGCCCGGTTCGGTTTCAGACGGCCACCTCTACGTGGAGGGCGCCTTTAAGGCCGGAGCGGCCTGCGCTCTGGTGGAAGAGGCGAAGCTGGCCGAAAAGGCTCTAAAACTTGCGGAAACGGCGGAAAAGTACGGAAGGGGGATGCTGGCGGTAAAGAATACCCTCAGGGCCCTCCAGGACGCCGCCGCGGCCTATCTGGATAAGTTCCCCGGGCTTTTGAGGGTAGGGATCACCGGATCTTCGGGAAAGACCACTACCAAGGAAATTAGCGCCGCCATCATCGGCCGGGAGAAAAAAGTGGTGATGAACCGGGGGAATTTGAATTCCGAAACCGGGCTGCCCCTTTCGGTCTTTGAAGTCCGTTCCTGTCACGAAGTGGGGGTGTTTGAATTGGGAATGAACCGCCCGGGGGAAATTGCCGAGCTGGCCCGGGTTCTTAAACCTTGTATCGCTTTGATTACCAACATCGGTTCCGCCCATATCGGCCTTATCGGCAGCAAGGCCGGGATAGCTGAGGAGAAAAAAAATATTTTTGCCGAATTCTCGGGCGGGGAAACGGCCCTGATCCCCGGCGACGACGAGTACCGGGATTTCCTTGCCCGGGGGCTTAGGGGGAAGGTTTCTTTTTACGGCCTTGACGGAGTTTCGCTGAGCCGCGATTTGGGGCTTTCGGGCAGCGAGATTAGCTGGGCCGGGGAGAAGATCCTCTTTACCCTTCCGGGGAAGCACAATGTGCGGAACGCCCTCGCGGCCGCGGCGATTGCCCGGGAAGTTCCGGTGAGCGATCGGGCTATCCGGGAGGGCCTTGCCTCGGTAAGGGCCCTTTTCGGCCGGGGAGAGATACTGGAAGGCCGCGTTACGGTGATCCGGGATTGCTACAACGCCAACCCCGAATCCTCCGCGCAGGCCCTGGACTTTTGCGATAACCTGGAATACGGGGGCAGAAAAATATACGTTATGGGCGCCATGCTGGAACTGGGGGAAGATTCGCGGGAAGCCCACCGGGAACTGGGCAGGCGCCTTGCCTCTTCCCGGGCGGACAAGGTTTTCCTCTACGGCGAGGAGACGGAGGCCGCGGCCGCGGAAATGGAGGCGGCCCTTGCCTCCCTTCCGGAAGCGGGGGAGGGGCTTCCCTTCTTCCACACCAACAGCATGGATCGCCTGGCCCGGGAACTCGGGGCCTTTATCCGGGAGGGGGATCTGGTGCTGCTCAAGGGTTCCCGGGGCTGCGCCCTGGAACGCCTGACGGATACGCTGCTGGGCGGGGATCCGGCGGAGAGCGCGGGCAGGGGAGGGGGAAAGTAATGTTCCTGGAGTTTTTGTACCCCCTGGTAAAATATTTTACGCCGGTTAATGTGTTTCTGTACCTTACTTTCCGGGGCGCCTACGCCGCGCTTACCACTCTGCTTATCGCCTATATCTCCGGCCCGCGGATCATCGCCGCGTTAAAACGCCTGCGGGTGGGGCAGGCGGTCCGGACCGACGGGCCCGCAAGCCATCTGGTAAAAGAAGGGACCCCCACCATGGGCGGTATACTTATTATCATTACGGTGCTTGTCTCCATGCTGCTCTGGCAGGATTTGAAAAACGGAAAGGTGTGGCTTGCCCTGGGCGCCTTTGTGGCCTTTGGATTTATCGGCTTTCTTGACGATTACCTTAAAGTAAGCCGCCGCAATTCCGCGGGGCTTCCGGCCCGGGCAAAGCTGGTTTTGCAGTTCGCGGTGGCTACCGCTATAGTGCTTATCCTGTATTTTTCCGGCGAGGCCAGGATCACTTACCTCTACCTTCCCTTCTTTAAAAACCCGGTACTGGACATGGGCGTCCTCTGGATTCCCTTCGGGGTGCTCCTTATCGTGGGGGAGAGTAACGCGGTGAATTTTTCC
>JAIRRU010000223.1 GCA_031255815.1 Treponema sp.
TCCTGGTTACCGGCACCCCGGAAAGTGTCGCGGAACACGATAAATCCTATACAGGTATCTACATCAGGGAAATGCTGAACCGGAACCGCCAGGGCAGGCGGGGAAGGGCGTCCCGGCGCTCATGAACGGGATCGGAACTTTACCGAAAGCGGTACTTCTGCCCGCCCTGCTTTTCCTCCTCCTTTCCCCTTCCCTCTGGGCGGGAGGGGGGAAAGAGAAAGGGCGGCCCGAAAGCCCGCCCCTGGAGGCGCCCGCCGCGGACGACGCGGATCCGGGCGGGGACGCGGCAGGGGAAGGCGCCGATACCGCTGCCGAAACTGACGATGCCGCCAATGCTGACACCGCAGCCGAAGCCGGCGATGCTGGCGACGGCGACGGTACCGCTGAGGCCGGGGACGCCGGGGACGCCCCGGAGGGGGAAGGCGGGGAAGAAGGCGAAGCCGCCGCGGAGGAAGAGGCGCCGCCGGAGCTAAGCGCCGAGGAATCCCGCCTCGACCTGGACATTAAGACCAGCACCCTCGCGGAACTGGCCGCCTGGTGCCGGAGCCTGGGGCTTTCCGAGGGGGGGAGGAGGGAGGATCTGGCCGCCCGCCTCCGGGCCTACTATACCCTGGATCGGATCCCCCCCGCCGAAGAGGAAGCCCACGAACGGATCATTGTCATCGAATCATCCCGAAGCACCGAATACTTCACCCTGGAAACAGTGGACGAAGATTACGCCCGCCTGCGGGGGGACGTGGTCGTAAACCTTAAAGACGGAGAGGCCTCCCACCGGATATCGGCCCAGGAAATTCTCTACAACCGTACCAGGAACATCATGACCGCCCGGGGAGGGGTAAAGTACGTCAAGGAAGAGGGGGAGACCATCGAAACCTTTTCCGGGGAAACCATAACGGTGGACCTGGACGACTGGGCAAGCGTATTTGCCGAGGGTATTTCGGAACGCTCCGTCCGGGAGGATGAAACCACCTACCGTTTTTCCGGCACGGTTATTTCCCGCAATGATCAGGAGGTAACGGTTCTCCGGGAAGCGGAAATCGCCAACGCGTCGAACCCCGAATCCTACTGGTCTCTAAACGCCGCAAAACTGTGGCTCCTGCCGGGCTCCGATTTCGCGGTTTTTAACGCGGTTCTTAAAGTTGGGGAAATTCCCGTTCTCTACATCCCCTTTTTCTATTACCCCGCCGACGAGGTGGTATTCCACCCGGTTATCGGCTACCGTTCCCGGGAAGGCAGTTTTGCGCAGACCACCACGTATATCATTGGCCGCCCCCGGGTTGCCGAGGGATCGGGCAATTCCTTCTCCCGGATCCTGGGAAACGGCCCGGATATGGAAAAAACCCGGCAGGGGATCTTCCTGCGCAGCACGGGCAAAAGACGCAGGGATGAAAACGAGATAAGCCTGAAGGCCATGATCGATGTCTACGCCAACCTGGGGCTCTATCTCGGAACCGAGTTTTCCATGCCCCGGCGGGGGATATTCGGCGCCACCGATCTTTCCGCCGGTTTCGGGATAACCAGGGACATCAGAAAGGCCAGCGATACTTTCTACACCCCCTTTGTCCGGTATGACGGCACCAGCGACTGGAACAGCTCCCGCTTTTTCTCCCAGGATCTTCCCCTCCGCTACCGCTTTAACATGACCGGATCCCTCAGCGGCGGAAACGGCTCCTTCGACTGGGCCGTCCCTTACTACGCCGATCCCTTTGTGAACAGGGATTTTCTGAACCGCTCGGAAGAAATGGACTGGATCAACATGGTGCAGCAGGGGATGAACGTGGATGAGTCGGCCTCGCAAAACGATCCCCAGATGCTGGGTTCCTATGAATGGCGGATCAACGGCTCCCTGAGCCCCCAGCTCCCCGCCCTTGCCCCCTATCTGTCCAGTTTTTCCGTGTCCAGTTTCTCCAGCACCGTTTCTTTTGAAACCAGAAATTCGACAAAATACGGTAACCTGAAAAACGACTATTCCCCGAACCGGCAGTTCTTCTTTCCCAATAAACTGACCCTCTATTCTATAAGCCTGGCCATAGCCGGCACCCCCTTTACCCTGGGGGAAAGGGCCTACAGCGCCCGGCCCGGGAACCCGCCCGGGAAGGAGGAAGATCCCCTGGCGGGTATCGGTGAAGCCCGGGCGCCCTGGGCAAAGGCCGGGGACAGGGATTCCGGATCCGCCGAGCCCGACCCGCTGCGCCCCCCCGTTTTAAGCCAGCGCTTCGACATACGCCGTAACGGGGGCCCCCAGTTCAGCATTGATTACCGCCTCAACCCTTCCAGCGTTTCGGAACTCCAGTTCCGTTCCAGCCAGGAAAACTGGAAAGAAGCGGAGGACATTGACTGGAACGAGGTTTCCTCCGTGCTTTCCACCGTCCGGGGGGACGCCAGCCTGGGCTTCAACCTGAACCACCCGAACGGGGGCATGTTTACCAACGGCTTCCGGTTCACCACGACCGGTTCCTGGCAGGATTTCAGCTACGCGGACAGGGAAGCGGAGGAATTCACCCTCCTGGGCAACCCGGATCCCGGCAAAATCCGGAACGCCCGCCTCCAGGCTTTCAACGCCACCTACTTCAACACAAACTACGAGTTTTCCTCCACCTTCCGGCCCCTGTACCGCAACGCCGTATGGGGGAACTCAAGCCTCCAGTACTCCTTCCGGGGGCTCCTGGCAAAATCGGTCTTCGATCCCAACTCCATCAGCGCGAACGCGGCGGATGTCTGGGAAGAAAGCCCCAGCTTCGACATTGAGTACGGGGCCTGGGACAAGGATTACCTTGATTCCCACGCTTTCGTCACCAATATCGCCGCCAACGTGATGGACAAAGTCCAGACTTTTACCTTTACCGCGGATCTCCCCCCCCGGGAGGCGGCTATTGAGGGGAACTCCACCCTGCGCGTGTGGATCAGCGAGACCAACGCCCGCATGAGGCTGTTTAACCCCGCCCAGCCGGAAACCCGGAAGCCCGAACCCTTCTACCTTACCGAAACCCTCCGTTTCGGGAACTACGGTTCCTTCCAGCAGTACATGGTGCTGGATACGGAAAAGAAGGAGTACAGCACCCTGACCACGAATCTTTCCCTGCTGGGTTTTTCCGTGGCCTATACGGCGGTCAGGATGATCCCCTACCGCTTCAACTACCAGGGTTCAGTAGATCCCGCCATGGCCGACGGCTGGGTGCAGAAAGCGGAGGAGGAAAGCCTCCAGCACCGGGATCTGGTTTTCGGCTACCGGAGGACTGCCAGAAGAACCTCCTTCTGGGAAGACCGCCTCTCCTTCTCCTTTAACGTCAATACCAGCATGACCTTCGATCTCCAGCGCTACACCTACTCCCGGCTGAATTTTTCCAGCGGCCTGACCCTGGGGATCAGTAAATTTCTGGATCTTTCCTTTTCCGTTACATCGGAAAACACCTACCTGTACCGGTACTTCCGGGATATGCCCGGATTCGAGCTTCCCATTGAACTGCCCGAGGGGGAACAGAACAACTTCTTCCTGGATCTGATGAATTCGTTCCGCTTCGACGATGAGGAAAAGCGGAAAAGTTCGGGTTTTAAGCTGAAATCCTTCGGCATCAACGCGGTACACCACCTGGGAGACTGGGACGCCACCCTGGGTATCGCCCTTTCCCAGGCCCTCGAAAGGCCCAGCACCGGGAACCCCTACTACAAATTCAATACCGAAATCTCCTTTGTGGTTAGATGGATACCCATAAGCGAGGTTAAAACCGAGCTGAGGTACGAACAGGACGAGTGGAAGGTAAAGTAAAGAACCGCGCGTGATTGACAGGCAAAACCGGGGGTTATAGACTTTTTTTCTAGAGGGTTTTATTTGGAGGATAGCATAACCATTGTACTGGATAACCGGGAGCTGTTGTGCGGGGTATGCGGCGCCAACGACGGGAACCTCAGGCTTATCGAAGGCTCTTTGGGGGGGCGCGTCTCCGCCCGGGGGAACGAGATCCGGCTGGAAGGGGCCGGAGAAGAGGGGGTCAGGCGTTTCAAGGGCATGATGGACAAGCTTATTGCCGCGGTTAAGGAGGGGGACGACCCTTCCCCCGAGTATGTCAAAGCCCTGACGGGGGAGGAAAGTTCCAGTCCGGCGGAACAGGCTTCCGATCCGGCGGGCGGTATGGCCGAAGCGATGATACGGATCCCCCAGGGCTTTAACCGGGTGTTTCCCCGGAGCCGCAACCAGGCGGCCTATGTTATGGGAATGCGTTCCCACGATATCAGTTTCGGCATCGGGCCGGCGGGAACCGGAAAGACTTTCCTGGCCATAGCCGAATCCCTCAGGCTGGTGCTTTCCAAGAAGATGCGGAAACTGGTGCTAACCCGCCCGGTGGTGGAGGCGGGGGAAAACCTGGGCTTTCTCCCCGGCGACCTGGCCCAGAAGATAAGCCCCTACCTCAGGCCCCTCTACGACGCCATGGAGTCCCTGGTGCCCTTTGAGACGATCCGCCGGATGGAAGAGACCAGGGTCATCGAGATAGCCCCCCTGGCCTATATGCGGGGGCGGAGCCTGAACGACTGCGTCGTGGTGCTGGACGAAGCCCAGAATACCACGAAAGAACAGATGAAGATGTTTTTAACCAGAATCGGCCAGGGCGCCCGGGCGGTGGTTACCGGGGACATAACCCAGATCGACCTGCCCCGCCGGATCGATTCGGGGCTCCTCCACGCGGCGTCCGTGCTTTCCGGGGTGGAGGGCATCCATTTCAGTTTCCTCCATACTGCCGATGTGGTGCGGAACCCCCTGGTTAAAAAGATCATCGAGGCCTATGAACACGAAACCGAATCCTGAAAAGTCAGCGATAAACAAGGCCTGGGCCGCCTTAAAGGCCCTCCTCCAGCCCTTCCATTTCCGCCCTGTCCCCGGGCTGGTCAGTTCCCTAACCTTCGTCCTGATCTGTCTGAGCAGCCTGGGAAACATGAAAGGCAGGGGGGGCGGGGATTTCCGGAATTTTGAGATCGGCCAGGTGGCCGACCGGGATGTGCTGGCGGAGGATAACGTTTCCTATGTGGACGAGGACGCCACGGAACTCCGTATCAGCGCCCAGGAACGGCTGGTTCCCGCGGTGTTCCGCTTTTCTCCCGCCGTGCAGGGCAGCGTCATAGCCGCCTGGAAGGACTTTGCCGGCTTTACCGGGGCCCTCTTTAGCGAGGGCGTCTCCGCCGAGGCTTTCAAGCTGAGGATACAGGCGGAATACCCGGCCATGTTCCCCAATCACACGCTGGACACCTACTACGCCGATCCCGAGCGGGAGAGTTACAGCGAACAGGGCGCCGGGATTCTGGAGGATATTCTGGAACGGGGGGTCTTTTCCCTGCCTCACGAGGGGCTTGAGCAGTACAACCCGGACGTGGCGGAACTTCTGACCGAGAACAATTCCCATAACGAGTGGGAACGGATCTCCTACCAGAACATCCTTACCCGGGAGAACCTGAGCGCCGCGGTAGAGGCGGGCGCGGTGAATTTTTCCGGCCGTTCGGCCTTTAACCGGGTCGCGGCGGATCTGCTCTACCCCTTTATCCGGGAGAACGTGTTTTTCTCCCCCGCCGATACCCTGCAGCAGGTGGCCGAGGCCCGGGCCCAGGTGGAGCCGGTAGTCAAACAGATAGAGAAAGGGAAACGGGTCATTAAAAAGGGCTTTGTCATTACCGACGAAAATATGCGGGAACTGCGGGCCCTGAACTTGAACAATACCGGCCGGGATCCCCGGGATGTTATAAGCGTGATCCTCCTCCTGTTCCTGGTTTTTATCATGCTGGCCTACCTTTCGGGGGAACCGATGCTGGGGCGCAAGCTTTCGGATCAGGAAATTTACCTCCTCTCCGCCCTGGCGGCCCTGTATTTTACCGGGATAGCGCTGCTTAAGAATGCGGCCGTCGGGGCGGAGTACCTCCCCCTCTCGGTGGTGCTGCCCGGCGCCCTCCTGGTCATGCTGCCCGCCATCCTCGTGGCCCCCAGGCTGGCCCTGGTTTTCGCCATTGCCCTTCCCCTGGGCGCTTTTATCGCCGGGTTTTTCGATTCCTGGGCCTTTCTGTTCGCCCTTGTTTCCGGCGCGGTGGCCTCCCGCTCCCTGGAGAGGGCCCAAAAGCGGATGGATCTGGTTAAAGCGGGGCTCCTGATTGCCGGGGTGAACAGCGTGGCCATGTTCGCCATCCTCCTGGCCCGCCACGCGGGGCCCGGGGCCTACCCCAGCCTGAT
>JAIRRU010000245.1 GCA_031255815.1 Treponema sp.
ACGCCCACCGGCCTTGTCCCGAAGACCCCCCACGATATGCGGGAGATCATGGCCTACACCCAGGAGCATTTCGTGAACCTGGAACTCAACTCGGAGATCGCCGTGTCCTCCGGTTCCGCTGCGGCGGCCATGGCCCACGGCTATTCGGGGATCGTGAACATCAGCCCCTTCGCCTGCCTTATCGGCCGGGTGATCGAGGGCCTCTTTACCCCCTGGGCCCGGGAGCGGAACTATCCCACCCTCTCGGTGGAGGTGGACGGGAACCTGCTTCCCCCGAACATCGTGAACAAGCTCAACATCTTCATGGTGAACGTGCTGCGTTTCAGGGGCGAAAACGATCTCTCCGGCCTGGTGGACAGGCCGGGAAATTCTTCCGGTTTTCCGGGAAGCGATTCCTCCCCGGAAGTGGATATGGCCGCCGCCGGAAAGTAGCGGCGGTTCGGGACAGGCTTCCCGGGGAGGCGGAATTGGGCAGGCTGGACAAGAGCATCGACAAACTTCTGGACTCTTACCAGGATTACGGGCTGGTAAACCACTCCGGGGGCGCCAATCTCCCCAGCAAAGAGAGCGTGGAAGATATCGTCAGGGGGTTGGAAGAGCTTATCTTTCCCGGTTTCCGGGAAAACCAGTCGCTGGATCACAACAACCTGCGGCTTATCACCGGGGAAAAGGTGAACCACCTTGCCCGTGAGCTTATCCGGGAAGTTGAAAAGAGCCTTGCCTTTTCCGCCAGGGCGGGCAACTTCAAATGCGGCGGCGGGGGCTGCCACGCGGCGGCGGAACTTATCGTGGAAAATTTCTTCGAGGAGCTTCCCGCCATAAGGATAGCCCTGAGCCTGGACATGAAGGCCGCCTTCCGGGGCGATCCGGCGGCAAAGAGCTTTGAGGAGGTGATCCTCTCCTATCCCGGCTTTGGGGCCATCACGGTATACCGGCTTGCCCGCTTCTTCTGGCAGGCCGGGGTGCCCCTGATCCCCCGGATGATGAGCGAGCTTGTCCACGGCCGTACCGGCATCGACATCCATCCCGGGGCCGGCATCGGGGAATCGTTCTTCATCGATCACGGCACGGGGGTGGTGATCGGGGAAACCACCCTTATCGGCAGGAACGTAAAACTCTACCAGGGCGTTACCCTGGGGGCTCTTTCGGTAAAGAAGGAGGAGGGGAACCGCAAGCGGCACCCCACCATCGAAGACGATGTAACGATCTACTCCAACGCCACCATCCTGGGGGGCGGCACGGTGATAGGCCGGGGCAGCACTATCGGCGGCAACGTATGGCTTATCTCTTCCGTAGCCCCGGATACCACGGTGTACACCAAGGCCGGGGAGCAGACGATAAAAACCAAACAGGCTTGATGCGGACGGAACCGAAAAAATCCGCCTTCGCGGCGGTGCTCGGCCGGCCCTCGGTGGGAAAGTCCACCCTGGTGAACCGGCTCTGCGGGGAAAAGGTAGCCATTGTAAGCCCCGTGCCCCAGACAACCCGGAACACTATCCGGGGCATTGTGAACCGGGAGGCGGGGCAGATCGTATTTGTGGATACCCCGGGCCGGCACAAATCGGAGAAAAAATTCAACAGGAAGCTCCTTTCCCTTTCGGATCGTTCTATGGAAGACGCGGATCTTATCCTCTACGTGCTGGATACCGCCCGCCCCCCCGCCGGGGAGGAGGAGGCTATCGCGGAAAAGCTTTCCCCCCTTGCCGACCGCCTAAGCGTCGCGCTGAACAAGATCGACGCCCCCGGCGCGGATCCCGCGGCCTCCTTGGCTTTTCTGCGGGAGAAGATCCCCGGCCTCAAGGAGGAGAGGATCTTTCAGGTTTCGGCCCTTAAAAACCAGGGGCTTGAGGAACTTTTGGACTGCCTCTTCCGCCTTGCCCCCGAGGGGGAACCCTTCTATCCGGAGGATTTCTACACCGATCAGGACGTGTCCTTCCGCATTGCCGAGATAATCCGGGAAAAAACCATAGCCCGGCTGCGGGAGGAACTGCCCCATTCCATCTACGTGGATGTAGCCGACATTGAGTTCCGGGACAGTCCCGCCGATACCGGGCCCGCCGCTCCCGCCGGGGGCCGCGATGCCGCGCCTTCCCGGCAGCGGCTCTGGGTGCGGGCCTTTATCGCGGTGGAGCGGGAGTCCCAGAAGGGCATGGTCGTGGGGAAGGGCGGGCAGATGATCAAAGCCATCCGCCAGGCGGCCCTGAAGGATCTGAACCGGATCTTCGACTGGAAGATAGACCTGGATCTGCGGGTAAAAACCGCCCGGGACTGGCGGCACAACGACGCGCTTCTTAAGCGGCTCATCGACCGCTAAGGCCTTGTTTTAGCGCGCGGGCCCCGGTTTCAGCCGCCGGAGCTTACTGCCGCTTCCGCCCTTCAAAGCAGCGCCGGGTTTCTTCCCGCACCTGATCCGCTGCCGTTTGGTAGTTGGACTTGAGCGCGTTCATGTGCTGGTTGTAGAAACTGAGAAACTCCGGATCCTGGAAGGGATCCAGCTGCACCTGGCGTCCGAAACGCTTGGAAAGCTCCTCCTCCTTCTGCCGGAGTTTAGGCTCGTACTGCCGGCGGATTGCCTCCTCGTAGCGGGCGAGTTCGTCCAGATAGCGGGAGAGAAGCTGGGTAAACTGTTTGTAGAGCCCGGAAAAACGGCTGTCGGGGATAATCACGTGAAGCCCCCGGCCCACTGTCTCTATCCGTTTTTCATCGTCCTTTGAAAGGGGAAGGCCAATCTGGGAGATGAATACATCAAAAAGCCCCTGCCTAAAGCTTTCCTGCTGTTCCTTGGGGATCTTTTTTAGCTCGGCCTCAAGGCTCTTCCCGGAATTTTCCAGGAATTCGTTGGCGAGTTTCTTCCCTTGCTGCCGCGCCTCAAACTGATCGATGCTGCCCTTGTCGCTTTTGACCGATTCGGTCCGTTCCAGGGCGATTTCAATAGCGCTTTTTATCCGTCCCATGGTTATTCTCCGCCTCTTAAAATAAGCCGGATTGCGTCTTTTTTTCAAGTAAGACTGAGGCTATTCCAAAACCCCAAGTTCTGGAACAAGCTCAATTTAAAGAAATTTACCGCCAGGCCGAAGGCCGGGCGAAAAGGCGCGCGAAGGCGGAGCGGGAAGCGCTTATTGATTTTTAGTCCAAGCAAGGTACTGGTACTATGATTAGACTAAAAACATGGATAGAAGAATAGCCGCGAACCACACTAACCGCACGAACTTTTACGCCGAAAGCCGCGGCTCTTTGCCTGGCTCTGGGCGGGATTTCCGGTATTCGGGGAGTTTTGGAGCAGGGCTAGTGCGGTTCGTGCCGTTCCTGGCCCAATTTTTTGGCAGCCCGGTAAACTGGCGGGCTTATCAGGAATTTTAGTGTAATCAGCCTGCTAGCCGGCGTGCACCTCGTCCA
>JAIRRU010000274.1 GCA_031255815.1 Treponema sp.
CATTGATTGAATTATAGTTACCATCAGATACTTTATACTAAATCCTATTCCATTTACTCGTCCCCGCTGGAAAATGTAAAACCGCTATCCGTTACTTCCGCCGCAATCGGCGGCAATGACAATTTCATTTGCCTCCTATGTTCCCCCTTCCCCACTGCCTCCTGTCATTTCTTTATACTTTTTACCGCAAACTCTGACGTGTTCCCAATCCCGCATTGACAAACCGTATTGGAGTAATCCCCTCGCCTCGTCGGGGCACGAAAAAGGGCCCTGTTTCCTCGGTTCACTGCCCGCCGACGCTTGCCTTGTATCCCTCGTCCTCTTGAGGGGGCCTGTCTAACCTTGACTAAAACAAATATTTAAAAAATAATTTACCGTATGATCATACCTCGGAAGGGGCGGCAGGCTGTTATTGTTTGCGTTGATGTCGCCATGCTGGTTCTGGCCTTGTATACCGCCCTGTCTATACGTTGGACGCACCTTCCGTCGGGCGGGGAATTTTTAAGCCATTTGTACTCTATTCTCCCCATTCTGGCGGTTTGGGTGATAAGTTTATATACGGCGGGGCTCTATTCCCTCGACGCCCCCTTTACGGGCTACAAGGTCATATCCCATGTGTCTATTATTGCACTGTTGTGCTTATTGTTGGGATTTGTCTTCTTTTACCTCCATTTGGATGCTTTTCTGGTGCCAAAGACGATTTTGGTGCTCCATGCGGGGGCAGCCTTTATCCTCATCATCCTCTGGCGCTGGATATTCAACATGGTGTTCAGCAAATTTTTCCCCGGGGTAAACGTGGCTTTTGTCGGGATAAACGAGACGGTTCTGGAACTCCTGTGCCATTCAAGGCAATTTTCGTATATGGGCTATAACGGGGTCTGCATCCTCCACCGGGGCCACGGGGAAAAAAAATACTGCGGCGTGCCGGTGTTGGAAGACGTGGACTCCTTCGTGGGGCGGGTGAAGGAACTGCGGGTGCAGATGGTCGTCTTCTCCGGGGGGGCCGAGGATGCCGGGCTCGTCCAGGATCTGCTTTTCAAGTCCCTGCAGGATCGCATCCAGTTTATTGACATTCCGGACTTCTACGAAACCTATCTGCGCCGCATACCGGTAAGCGATATTAACGAGCTGTGGTTCGTAAAGAACATCAATTTAAAGATAAAAAATATTTACGCGTTTTTCAAAACCATTATCGATATATTTATGGCGGTTTTTCTTCTCGCGATTTCGCTGCCTTTTTGGCCTCTGCTCGTACTGCTTATCCGGATGGAAAGCCCCGGCCCCGCCTTGTTCAAACAGGAACGGGTTGGGTATCTGGGCGCGCCTTTCGTCATCATGAAATTCCGCACCATGCGGACAGCGGGTAACGATTTTGGCCCCACCGAGCCCGGCGATAACCGTGTTACCCGCCTGGGGAATTTTATGAGGAAGACCAGGCTGGACGAGATTCCCCAGTTTCTCAACATTCTCACCGGCGACATGAGCTTTATCGGCCCCCGCCCGGAACGGCCCGAGCTGGTCAGCGACCTGGAAAAAGTGGTTCCTTTCTACCGGCAGCGTCTCCTGGTAAAACCGGGCCTTTCCGGCTGGGATCAGGTTTCCGGCGAATACCACTCCCCCTCGGTTGAAGACACCTATAAAAAACTGCAATACGATCTTTACTACATCAAAAACATGTCCCTTTTTCTCGATATCTCGATATTCTTCAAAACGCTGGTCACCGTGTTCAGACGGGCCGGGATGTAGCGGCCCCCTGCGGGAACCTGAACGCGCCTTCTCCCTTATCCCTTAGTGTTTGTAATCTCCGCCACCGTCCGGGTCGCAAGGATAGTAACCTTGTTTATCCCGAGGCCGGAAACCAGCGCCTGCCCCCCGCTTACGGGGGCTTCCACGGTCAGGCTGTCCAAGTGCCGAATCAGGCCGAGCAGTTCCTTTTTCTTCACCGGCCTGTCGCTGCGGACGCTCACCAGCGGAAACTCGCCGTTCCGTACTTTTACCGTCGATGTAAGGCTGCGCTCGGGATCGTTCAGCTCTTTTACGGCGAATTCCGCCCCGCGGGAACAGCCGTTATTGGCGACTTGCGCCGCGCCGCCCTCGTGTTCCACCGAAAGCAAACAGCTGTTAGGGCAGACAAGGCAAACCAGATTCATAAGAGTTCAACCTCAACCGCTCCGGAAACCGTATCCGGAACCGGGACTTTAAGCGATATCATCTCCGCGGGGCTGGTGTGTTTAAATACTTTTTCCGCCAGCGCCCTGTTTCCGCTTAAAAAACGGAGTGTTTTACCGATCCCCGGCGCGTTAACCCGGAGGTTTATTACCGCGCTTTCCCCCGCGTAAACTGTCTGGGGGCTTGTATACCGGATGCCCGCGCCGTGCCGTACCGGTACTTTCTTCGCCCCTCCCGTAATTTTCCCCAGGGCATGCCGGGCGGCCCATCTCCCCGCCAGCCCGCCTTCCTCCGTAACATTGTCCGCCAGATCGTTGACGTGAAGAGAGTTGCCGCAGGAAAACACTCCGGGAACCGAGCTTTCCAGGTGACTGTCCGCCCGGATTCCTTTTGTCGCGGGTAACAAGGCGGCGCCAAGCCGAAGCGCAATCTCATTCTCCGGGATAAGCCCGACCGAAAGGATTAGGGTATCGCAGGAGATACGGTATTCGCTTTTCGGAACCGGATTGCCGTACTCGTCAAGGCTGGATACCGTTACGCTTTCAAGCCGTTTCGTTCCATGGATCCCGGTAACAGTTTTATTGAGATGCAGGGGAATGTCAAAATCATCCAGGCATTGGTAACGGTTACGGGGCAGGCCGCTGCAATAGGGGAGCTTCTCGAACACGCCGGTTACTTCGACCCCGGTTAAGCTGAGCCGCCGGGCCATGATAAGCCCGATATCGCCGGAGCCCAGGATAAGGGCCCGTTTGCCAACAGCGATATTGCAGGTATTTATCAACTGCTGCGCCACCCCCGCGGTAAAGATCCCGGCGGGCCTTGAGCCGGGGATGGCGAGGGCGCCCCGGGTTCGTTCCCTGCAGCCGGTGGCAAGCACCACCGCCCCGGCTTTATAACAGAACGCGCCGCGCCGCGAGAGCCCGCTTACTTTCAGATCTCCGGTAATCCCGGTAACCGCGGCGCCGGGCACATATTCTATGTTGGTATCCGATTCCATCTGCCGGGCGAAAAAACCGGCGTACTCAGGCCCGCTTAAGGACTCGCCAAAGCGGATAAGCCCGAATCCGTCATGGATACACTGGTTCAATATACCGCCCGGATGCCGGTTACGATCCAGCACCAGCGCCCGGGCTCCCTCCCGGGAAGCTTCCAGGGCGGCGGCCATGCCGGCCGGCCCTCCGCCAATCACCACCACCGGGTTTTGCCGTTCCTTCATTTGCCCGGCCGCCCTTTAACCGCCATTTATTTAACCGCGCCCGGGAAAGGACTATCCCCCTGGTACCGGTAAACAATATCTTCCGGAGCTATTCTGAATTCCTCCATGATGATGTTCGCTATTTTGGCGAGACAGTACCCTCCCTGGCAGCGCCCCATGGTTGCGTGCAGCCGGTTCTTAACCGCGACAATTGACCTGACACCCAAAGGATTCCGCAAGGCCCGGAGCACTTCCGCCCTGGTAAGGTTTTTACAGCGGCATATCACTTCGCCGTAGTCCGGATCCCCGGCAATGAGGGCGTTTTGGATCCCGCTATCCAGCTCCGCGAAGGGACGGCTCCCGCGGTATTCCGCCTGATAAGCGGGATTAGCGCCCAAACTTCGTTTCCTGCCGATGATCTCCGCCACCATTTCCGCGATAGGAACCGACGCGGTAAGGCCGGGGGACTCTATCCCTATCAGATTAACCAGATTCTCCACCCGGGGGCTTTCCCCGATAACAAAATCCCCGTAGTTGGCCTGCCCCTTGGGAACCAGCTTGGGACGTATGCCGGTATACGCGCCGATGATCATATCCCGCTCCAGCGCGGGAAGCAGGGTCTTCGCCTCCCGGAAAAGCTCGTCCATCATACCCCCGCTTGTGGCGTAATCTTCCCGATCCTCAATATACTCGGCGCTGGGGCCGATAAGCACGTTCCCGTCCACCGTGGTAGTCAGATGCACCCCCAGCCCTCCAACGCCCTTACGGGGAACCGGATACACCGGACGGGAGATCAGTTCCGCCGCCGCGGTATCCAGAACAAAATACTCACCCCGGCAGGGGTAGATAGTAAAACTACCGTCCCCCGCCATGGCGGATACCCGGTCGGCGTAAAGCCCGGCGGAGTTAACCAGGATTTCGCAACGGTAGTCTTCCCCGCTGGTCTGCAGGATGAATACGCCGCCCTCTTTCCGGACAGCGCTCAGTTCCGTGTCCATAAAAAACGACGCGCCGTTCCGCATCGCCGCCTCGCAGAGGCGGATGGTGTACAAAAAAGGATCGAAAACAGCGGTATTGGAAGAAAAAACCGCCCCGATACCGCCTATACCCGGTTCGAGCCTGTCCATCTCCGCGCGATCAACACGCCTCAGCCCGACAGAACCGTTCCGCGCCCCGTCGGCGACGATCCGGTCAACAATCCCCATATCCTCATCGTTAAAACCGATAACCAGCTTTCCCGTCTTTTTGTAAGGCACATCCAGGGTTCCGCAGATCCCCTCAAAACGCTTATTGCCGGCCACGCAGAGCCCCGCCATTAACGAACCGGGCTTATTGTTGAAACCCGCGTGAACCACGGCGCTGTTCTTCCCGGAAGTACCCATGGCGACATCGGGGTTACGCTCCAAAAGGGCTATGCGGAGATCGTATCTGCTTAGAACATAGGCAGTCGCGCAGCCTACCGCGCCGCCGCCAATAATAACAACATCAAAATCCTTCATCGTATCGCCAAACCGCTTACCTCGCGGACAGATCCGAAATATAACCTTTTTCATGAGAAAAGATCAAGCGATCGGCCTTTCGAAACAGCGTCTCGTTTCACTCAAAGACTAGGGCGCATCCGGCCGCCGCGA
>JAIRRU010000279.1 GCA_031255815.1 Treponema sp.
AGATACTTTATTACGTTATCTATCTTGAAGTTTCGGACATGACTATCATGGTTCCGGTGGAAAAGGCCGAAGGGCTGGGGATACGCCCCATCGTTCCCAAGGACGAGGCCCAGAGGGCGCTTGACCTTATCGGCGAGGATTACGATCCCATCCCCTCGGACTGGAAGCTCCGGTATCAGATGAACCTGGATCTTCTCAAGAAGGGCAGTGTTACCGATATTGCCATGATCGTCCGTTCACTTTACCACCGCAGTAAGGTTAAGGAACTGCCCATCCAGGAACGGAAGCTCTACGATTCCGCCCTTAAACTGCTGGAAGACGAAATCTCCTATTCCCTGCACAAAAACCGGGAGGAGGTGGAGAACCTGATCTTTGCCCGTCTTGAATCCAAATAGCTTTGTATGAAAGCCCGTCCCCGGGGGGCGGTTCCGGACAGATCCGCTTCCCCTTTTGCCGCAGTTATCGCCGCCGCCGGGTCGTCTTCCCGTATGCGTCTTGAAGGGGAGCCTCCCTTCAAGAAGGAATACCTGCCCCTGGAGGATCGTTTGGACAATGACGGAAGGCCCCTTACCGTGCTGGGCGCTTCGGTTCTTGCCTTTGCGTTTTTTCCCCAAATAGAGACTATCGTTATCGCCGTGCCGGTTCGGGGGGAGCTTGAGGCCCGGAAAGCCCTGCCGGGTTACCTTCTTTCGCCCCGGAGAGGGGAGAATGCGGAGAAGCCCTGGCCCCGGATCCTCTTTGTTCCCGGCGGTTCAAGCCGGCGCCTGTCGGTGCACCACGCCCTGTCTTTCCTGACGGCCTATAAGCCCGGCCTGGCCCTTATCCACGACGGCGCCCGGCCCTGGATCAGCGCCCCGCTTATCTCCCAGGTGATCGGCGCGGCCCTTAAATACGGCGCCGCCATTCCCCTGCTCCCCCTGGTGGAGACGCCCAAAGAGATCGATCGGGAAGGTTTTATCCTGCGCCATCTCCGCCGGGCCGGCGCCGGGATCGCCCAGACGCCCCAGGCTTTTCTGTTTCCGGAGATCCTGCATGCCCACGAGAAAGCCGCCGAAAGGGAGCTGGCCGGGGTTTACGAATACACCGACGACGCGGAGGTGTGGGCTGAGTTTTGCGGTCCCGTGGCGACCGTGGCGGGGGAAAGCGCGAACCGGAAACTGACCTTTCCGGGAGATCTGGGCGGGAATAGTCCCGGGGCCCCGTCTTGATGCGGATCGGCCTGGGCCGGGATCTCCACCGGCTGGTTCCCGGACGGCGCTTTCTCCTGGCCGGGGTGGAACTGGAGGCGGATTTCGGGGAGCTGGGCCATTCGGACGGCGACGCCCTGGCCCACGCCGTGGCCGACGCCCTGCTCGGGGCAGCCGCCCTGGGCGATATCGGCGCCCTTTTCCCCCCCGGCGAGCCCCGCTGGAAAGACGCGGATTCCATGGCCCTGCTCCGGGCCGTTTTCGGCCTGGTAAAAGGGGAAGGCTGGCGTCTTGTCAACCTTGACTGCGTTGTGTGCTGCGAGAGGCCCCGGCTGCTTCCCTGCCGGGACAGGATACGCCGATCCCTGGCCGACGCCCTGGAAGCCCCGGTAGAGGCGGTCTTTGTAAAAGGTAAAAGCGGCGAGGGCCTTGGCCCGGTAGGGGAGGGGCGCGCCGTGGAAACCGAGGCCGTCTGCCTTTTGGAGCGTATATGAAAGAAAACACCCCCCCTCCGGGGGCTGCGGGGAACAGCGGAAATCCCGCGGCCTGGGATCGGATCAACGCCGCCCTGGCCAAATGGAGGGAAAGCTATCGGGAGGATCGGGCCGGGGAGGGCAGGCCCCAGCCGCGCAAAGACCCCTCGGTAAGCACCGTGGCGGAGCGTTATACCCAGGATCCCTGGGCGGTGCTGGTCTCCACCATCCTGAGCCTCCGTACCAAGGACGAAGTAACCATAGAAGCTTCGGCCCGGCTTTTGGCCAGGGCCCCCGGCCCGGAGGAACTCAGGCGCCTGCCCGTGGAAACCGTGGCAAAGCTGGCCTATCCCGCCGGGTTTTACCGGACTAAGGCGGCGAATCTTAAAAAAATCGCCTGCATCCTGCTTGAAAAATACGGGGGCCGCATTCCCGCGGATATGGACGAACTCCTCGCCCTGCCGGGGGTGGGGCGGAAAACCGCGAACCTGGTACTGACCGAAGCCTTTGACCTGCCGGGGATCTGTGTAGATGTCCACGTCCACCGGATCTGCAACCGGGGCGGCTGGGTGGAAACAAAAAACCCGGAAGAGACCGAAATGGCCCTGCGGGCCTCCCTGCCCCGGCGCTACTGGAAGGGGATCAACTCCCTCCTCGTGCTGTACGGACAGAATATCTGCCGCCCCCTAAGCCCCTTCTGTTCCCGCTGCGTGATCACCGCCCATTGCCGGCGCAGGGGGGTGGAACGGAGCCGTTGAAAAACGGAAAGAAGGGGATCGCTGCGTGCCTTTAGCCGCAGCAAAAAGGGCAAGGCTGCTGCGCGGCCCGCAAGAAAATACCGCATTTTACAAGCGCCGCTTGCCTTACTTTTTCTCCACCGCATTCAGCTTTGCCTTCATCCGGGCAAAGTGCCAGATGCCGAAGAAAAGGCAGACCGGAACCAGGGCCAGGAAGAAGCAGCCCAGGATCTTGGCCCAGGTTACGCCGATAATTTCGATGAGCCCCACGGCGGAGGCAATAAGGCCGATAACGGATCGAAAGTAGGCCAGCAGGGTGCGTTCATTTGCCAGTTTCGTCCGGTCTAAAGCCAGGTAATCCCGCAGGATCTTTTCTTCACCGCTATTGTAGGTATTGTAGTCAGACATGCTCAGGCTTCCTTGCCGAATTCCGTTTCAGGCCGAATGAGGAATCGCCCTCATTGGGCCCCGCGCCACACCACTCCCGGAAGGGGATGGTAGGCTTTGAAGGAGAGGTACTTGAAGGGGTGGATGTCCAGGGCGTTGGGGTACCAGCCGTCCAGTTCCCCTGTATCCACAATGTTTATCGCCGGGCTGTGGGAAATGGGCAGCACCACCCCCCGGGAGAGGAGCATGTTTTCCGCCTCCGCCAGGGTGGCCCAGCGTTTCTCCCCCTCCTCGGACATGGATCGTTCCAGCAGTTCTTCGTAGTCCGCGTCGTTGTAGCGGGCGTCGTTAAGATTTGAGTCCCGCCGCCACATCTGCAGGAAGGTGTAGGGGTCGGCAAAGTCGCCGATCCAGGTGGAGAAACCCACGTCATAATCGTTTTCCTTAAGAGCCTGGAAATAGTTCCCGTAGGGCACTACCACGATTCGCACCGGGATTCCCAGTTTTTCCTTCCAGGCGGAAGCTATCAGGCTGCCGATTCGGGCCGCGTCCTGGGACGGGGTAAGTTTGATAACCAGTTCGGGCAGGCCCGCCCCGCCGGGGTAGCCGGCCTCCCTGAGAAGGCGGGCGGCTTCCTCCTCGTCGCTGGTTTCAAGCCCCGGCACCTCGGGGTAACCGGGAATGGGATATATCAGGGTTTTGGCGGGGAGAAAGTGGCCTTCCCTCATCCGCTCCCAGGGCAGCGCCAGAGAAAGGGCGCGGCGGAGGCGGTAATCGCCCCAGGGATTTTTCGCAGACCGGATAAAGTAGTAGTGGGTGGCAAACATGGCGTTCACCTGGATGCCGCTCCGGTCTGTAAGGATGTCCAGGT
>JAIRRU010000070.1 GCA_031255815.1 Treponema sp.
TGCCGCTGGGCGGAAAGGTTGGAGAGGATCTTCCCGGTAAAACCGGGCTCCTTCCCCTTGAGGAGCAGGGCGATATCCCGATCCGTCATGGCCCGTAACTTTTCCTGCAGGGGCTTGTCCTCGGCCCGGATCACATCCTCCAGGGTATAGAGCCGTTCCTTCAGATTCCTGCCCAAGTCCGGATCCTCCCCCTCAAGCTCCTCCAGGATACGATCCCCGAAAGCGTAATCCCCCTGCTTCAGGATATCCGCCAGGGCCTTCATGCCGTCCAGTTCCTGGGTTTCCGCCCCCGGATCGGCGAAGGCCCGGGCCTTTTCCCTCAACGCCCCGGCAACCCGCTCCAGCACCTCCGGGGGGCTTTCCCCCATGCGGGCGATGCGGCGGATAATGTCAAGCTTCCGTTCCGGCGGGGTATTCGCCAGCACCCGGGCGGCAAATTTCGGGGAAAGCCGGGAAAGAACCAGGGCCGAGGCCGGGGCGGCCTCGTTTTTCAGCAGAAGGGCGAGCTGCTCGGGCTTAAGCTCCTCGAGAAAACCGAAGGGGCTCTCCCGGGAAGAGGGGACGCTCCTGTTGAGTATCCCCTCGCCCTTTTCCGGGCCGAAGGCGGCGTATAAGAGCCGCCGGGCCTCCCCGACGCCGCCCGAACTCAGGCCGCCATGGGGGTAAGAGGCGGAGAAAAGGTTCCTGAATTCCCGCAGGATGCCCTCCCCTTCTTCCGCGGGAATAGCCCGGATTCCGGCAATTTCCCGGGAAACGGCCTCCACCTGATCCTCGTCCAGACGGGACAGGATCCCCGCCGCCTTCTCCGCGCCGATAAGGATGAGGAATTTGGCGACCCGCCGGTATTTCGAGTCTCCCTCCCGGTTCTCCGGGGGCAAGGGGCATTTTGTCTCCTCCGGGGTCTTTAAAAGCCCGTTTCTGTCCTGTACCGGTTCTTCCTTCATGGGGCGTCCTTCGCTAAGCATACGGCATAAACCAGCCGGGTTTCGGAACAAGCTCCATAGTACGCCATTTATAAAAAAAGGGGCAATTCCTAAAAACCGGGGTTCCGGGTATTAAAACCTTAAAAATGTGTACTATCTATTGACAGATAGTGGAAAACATGGGTAATTTGATAGTATTAATGAATAGCGGTTCTTTTCTCTACTCCCACATTTCTCCGAGACATCCGAATCAGGTCTATTTGGAAAGACCGCGGGTAAACAAGCTATTGAAACAGGCCCTGGGGAAGCAGCTTATCACGGTGATCGCCGGGGCGGGTTACGGGAAAACCCAGGCGGTCTACGCCTTCGTCCAAAAAATCCAGCAAAAATTCCAGGCGAACACCACCTGGATGCAGCTTTCCAACCGGGACAATATCGAGGAGCGCTTCTGGGAAAGCTTTGTCGCCGTCGTGGAAAATGTAAACGGGGAAACGGCAAAACACCTTGCGGAAAACGGTTTTCCCGGTTCGGACCGGCTTTTCGAGCGCTACCTGTCCATTCCCCGTAAGGAGGTGGACCCGGAAAAGCGCTACGTGTTTGTCTATGACGATTTTCACCTGCTCAAAAACGAGGCGGTCCTCCGCTTTATGGAACGCAACCTGAACACCCTTTTCCCCAACATCAGCTCGATTGTTATTTCCCGCCGGGATATCGGCATCAATACCGCCCGCATAGAAGACCGGAAGCAGGCGGCGAGAATCACCGAGGAGGATCTGCGGTTTACCGAGGAGGAGACGGCGGAGTATTTCCGCATCCAGCGCCTGAGCGTTTCGCCCCAGTTTCTCTCCATGGTGAACCGGGAAACGGAAGGCTGGGCTTTCGCCATCCACCTGGCCACTTTGTCGCTGAAAAACATCCCCAATTTCGGTTCCGAAACCGCCGAGGCGCTCCACGTCCTCCCCGCCATGCGCTCCAATATCTTTAAGCTTATTGAAAGCGAAATTCTGGAAAATATTTCGCCGGAACTGCGGAAATTCTTTATCACCCTGTCCCTGATCGAGGAATTTTCCCGGGAACTGCTAACCGTGCTGGCCTCCAATACCTTCGGCGAAGCTTTCTCCCCGGACGAAGCGGAAGCCAAGCTTGCCGAAGGGGGGATTGGCTCCTTTGTCCACTACGACAAGTACCACAAGGCCTACCGCATCCACCACCTTCTGCTTGACTATCTGGGCAGGCAGCAGGGGGAACTGAGCAAGGAAGAAATGGACAGGGTCTACCTGCTGGCCGCGGACTGGTACTCAAAAAACAACCGCAAGATGGACGCCATTGCCTATTATGAAAAAGCGGGCGACTTCGACGCGATTATCCGGGAGCTCTACTCCCTTCCCCTCCTCCTTACCCATCACATGGCCCGGTTTCTCCTGGATCTCCTGTACCGGATACCGGAAGCGATGTACCTGAAGAACCCGGTGCTGTACATACTCCGCAACCGGGCGATGATCAGCCTGACCCTTTTCGAAGAGACCGAGGCCGAGCTTAAAACGACCATCCCCCGGCTTGAAACCGCGCTGGATTACGCCTCCGGCGCGGAAAAGGCCATGCTCCACCGGGCTATTTCCGGCTGTTACATGAACCTGGGCTTTATCGCCCTTATCTGCAGCGGCCGCAGGAGAAACTACAGCTACGCCTGGCTCTTCGAGCAGGGCGCCGCGCACGGGCGCCTGAGCGGGTATGTCTCAAAGCCGCCGGTTTCGGTGGCGGTTGTCGGCTTCTACGCCTGCCGGACGGAGAATCCGGATAAGGAAGAGGTGGAAAGGTACATCTCCGCCATTGAGGCCTTTGAGCCCTGCATGGCCGAGGTAATGGGCGGCTGCTACCGCGGCTCGGGGGATCTCGCCCGGGCGGAACTGGCCTTTTTCAGAGCCGATAGCGCCGGGGCGGAACGTTACGCCAAGGAGGCGGTGCGGAAGGCCCGGGAGGCCGGGCAGTACGAGATCGAAAACCGCGCCCTCTTTTACCTTGCCAGGATATATCTAAGCTGGGGGAATTTCGGCGATTTCCGGCGCGTCTGGCTGGAACTGGGCGAATTGCGGGAAAAACCTTACTACCTTAACCGTTTTTCCCAGTGCGATATTGTGGAGGGCTGGTTCGCCGTACAGCTGGGCTTTACGGGGCAGCTTGCCGGCTGGCTGAAAAACGACTTCGCGGAAAGCGAGCTTAACTCCCTGGCCAACGGCCTGGAGATCCTTATCAAGGCAAAGTACCACTTCATCGAAAAGAAATATCCCGCCGCCCTGGCGGTTCTGGAATCGAGAAAAGACACGGAAGGAAACCTGGTATTGGGGAAGATCGAAAACCTGGTTCTTATGGCGGTATGCCGCTACAGCGCCCGCGACCAGGAAGGGGCCTATGCGGCCCTGGCGGAAGCCTATGTTCTGGCGGAGCCGAACGGCTACCTTATGCCCTTTACGGAACTGGGCCGCTGCATGCGCGCTTTGGCGGACAGCGCCTTGCGGGACGGCGCGGCGTCCCTCCCCCGGGACTGGCTTCTGGAGATCCGCCGCGGCGCTGCGGCCTACGCGAAGAGGATCTTCGCCGCCCGGGAGGCCTTCGGGCCGGCCGGCCAGGGCCCCGCCGGAACCCTGGGCCTTTCCCGCCGGGAGCAGGAAGTTCTCTACAGCCTCTCCCGGGGGCTTACCCGTGAGGAGATTGCCAGTTCCCTGATTATCTCGATCAATACGGTAAAAAGCGTTATCAGCAGTATTTACAGCAAGCTGGGGGCGCAGAACCGGGCCGAGGCGGTACATATAGCCACAAGCCGGGGCATCCTGCAGGCGGGAAGCCCAAAGCAGGCTTTGGATCTGCCGGCGGGGCAGGCCGGGGTTCTGCCGAAAAAATGAAAAGCGTCATCTACAGCCAGGAAGCGCCGAAGATCCCCGCCGGCGTGTTTTACCTGAAACGCCTCCATATCCGGAAATTGCTCAAAAAGGCGCTGCAGAGCCCGGTGGTTACCATCAGCGCCGCCGAAGGCTACGGCAAGACCTGGTCGGTATACTCCTCCCTGCTGAACAGCGACAGCATCAACTTTTGGATCCGGATTACGGAACAGGACAACAACGCCGAGCATTTATGGGCGAAAAAGACCGGCACCATCAGCCTTTTCAATCCGCGACTGGGAGGCAGGCTTGCGGAGATGGGTTTTCCGGATACCAGAGATCTGTTTGAGCGCTACCACCTCTTTCTTGAGCGGGTGATCACGCGGGAGAAGAAAATCGTACTGGTCTACGACGATTTCCACCTGATCCGCAACGCCGAAATACTGGATTTTTTGAACCGGTACCTGGCATTCCCCATTCCCAACATATCGACCATCCTTGTTTACCGGGGGGAGCCGGACATTAACCATGTTTCCCTCCTGTCCAAGGGGTTCCTTACCCGGATAAACGAGGATGATCTGCGTTTCAGCCGGGAAGAGACGGCCAAGTACTTTAAAGGCCGGCATATCTCCCTGGAGGAAGACGATCTGGACCACATCTACCGCAGCACGGAGGGCTGGCCCCTGCTCCTGGATCTTATCGCCCGGGAGGCGGAGGATAAGAAGCCCGGCGAGAAGGCCTATTCCCCGGAGCTGATGAAGGAAAGATCCGCAAAACTGATTGAGGACGGCTTTTTTTCCGCCCTCAGCGGGGATATGCAGAAACTGCTGATAAAATTTTCCCTGATAGACCACCGGCCCCGGGAACTGCTTGAAAAAATGGGCCTGAGAAAGGAACTTGTGGCCAATATGGACAATATCGGGCCCATGATCCGCTACGATTCCTACCGCCACGGGTACCGTTTCCAGAGGATCCTCCTGGAGTACCTGAGGGAAAGGCAGGGGGAGCTTTCGCCGGAAGAGATCCGGCAGGTTTACGCCTGCGCGGCGGCGTGGCACCTGGAAAACGGCCGCCGGACCGAAGCGACCCGGTACTACGACCGGGCCGGCGATTACCACGGCGTATTCAACATGATTTACAGCTTTCCGGGCCTTATGCCCGCGAAAACCGCGGCTTTTTTCACGGAGCTTATCGGCAGGCATCTGGAGGAAGAGGGGGACGAAGGGGAAGAGTACCTGATCGTCCTTCGCTACATCGTCCGGCCAAAGCTGATCTTCGCCCTGGGCCGTTTCAAGGAGGCCGCCGCCGAGTGCCGCAGGATCATTAAACAATTCGAATGCCTGCCCCTAAACTCCCTGAACGTGAAAATCATTGTCATGAACTATATATACCTGGCCAGTATCGCCATTTTTTCCAGCCGCTTTACCGGGGAATACCGCTTCCTCCCCGTTTTCGAGGCGGCTCTGTACTACTACGAAAAGAATCCCTTCTACGCGGAAGGGTCCCTTACCAAGTGCGGCATCCCCTCCTACATCTGCCAGGTGGGGTATCCCGCGAAAAAGGATCAGTTCGAATTCTCAATCCGGAAACTGGCCGCGGCCGAACCTTACGCCGTTAAGATACTCAACGGTTACCTCTGCGGAACCGAGTCCCTGGCGTGGACGGAGCTGTACTACTTTAAAGGGGATATCGACGCGGCGGGAAAATACGCGAGGCAGGCGGTGTTCC
>JAIRRU010000071.1 GCA_031255815.1 Treponema sp.
CCAGCGAATCCCGGTGTTCCCCCGCGGCCCCGTCGAAGGAAGCCAGGACTTCGGCAAGCTCCCGCTTCTTCCCCTCAAGGCTGTCCAGGGCCGCCTGTTCCGCCCCGCCAATGGCGGCGTTCAGTTCCGCCGCCGCGGCTTCCCACTTTTGCCGCTGGGCGCTAAAGAGCGCCTCCAGCGAATTCCGGTGTTCCCCCGCGGCCCCGTCGAAGGAGGCCAGGGCTTCGGCAAGTTCCCGCTTCTTCCCCTCAAGGCTGTCCAGGGCCGCCCGCTCCGCCCCGGTAATGGCGGTATCCAGCTCCGCCGCCGCGGCTTCCCACTTCCGCTCCTGGGACGATACCAGGCCGTCAATATCCGAGGCCGATTTAAGCCACTTTTCCCAATAGTCCGACAGGGCCTTGTCCAGGGATTCCTTCTGTTTTTCAGCGATGCTGTCGAAGGAGGCCAGGGCTTCGGCAAGCTCCCGCTTCTTCTCCCCGGCATCCTCCTCCAGTTCGGCGGCGGCGTCCTTCCACTTCTGCTGCTGGGCAAAGACCATGTCGGTCATGGCGGTGTTCATCTTGTCCCACTGGGCGTTCAGGGCGGCGTCCAGCGAATCCTTCTGCTCCCCGGCGATACGGTCAAAGGCGGCCAGGGCTTCCGAAACCTCCCGCCTCTTGGTCTCGATGCTCTCCTGGGCCTGTTTCTCCACCCCGGCGATGGCGCTGTCCAGCCCGACGGTTGCGTCCCGCCACTTCTGCTCCTGGGCGGCAATGGCGATATCCGTTTTGTCCCGCTGGGCGGTTATGGTTACGTCCAGTTCCCTGACCACGTCCTTCCACTTCTGCGCCTGGGCCGCAAAAACCTCGTCCAGCGATTCTTTCTGCCTTTCGGCGATGCCGTCAAAGGCGGCCAGGGCTTCGGTAAGTTCCTCTTTCTTCGTCTCGATGGTTTCCAGGGCGTCCCGTTCAGCCTCGTTAATGGCGGCGCTCATCTGTTCCCGCTGGACGGCAAGGGCCTTGTCCAGGGCCGCCGCGGCGTCCTTCCACTTCTGCTGCTGTTCCAGAATGAGGCCCTCGATATCCTTAACCTCCAGCCGCCACTTTTGCTGCTGGGATCTGGCGATTTCTTCCAGGGATTCCCGCTGGGCAAGGGCGGCGGCGTCCAGTTCCCCGGCAGCGGTTGTCCAGGACTGGCGCTGGGCGAGCACCAGGTTTTCGATCTCCGCCATCCTGTCCAGCCACTTCTGCTCCCGCGACTTGGAACTCTCTTCCAGGGCGGCTTCCTGGTCAAGCCATTTTTTCCGCTGGGCTGTCGCGGTCTCTTCCAGGGCGGTCATGGATTTCCCGAATTCCGCCGACTGGGCTTCCCAGGCGCTCTGGCGGGCCTTAGCCTCGTTCACCAGGTTTTCCAGGGTCTTTGACCACTCCTCCTGCTGGGCGGCAATGGCCGCGTCCAGAGACTCCCGCTGTTTTCCGGCCATGCTGTCGAAGCCGCTCATGAGTTCGGCGATTTCCCGCTTCTTGGACCAGGCCGCGCTGTCCAGTTCGACCGCGGCGTCTTTCCATTTCTGTTCCTGGGCCGACAGCAGATCGCTGATAACGGCCTCCATCTTCTCCCGCTGGGCGTCCATGGCCGCGTCCAGTTCCGCGGCCGCTTCCTTCCACCTTTCCATCTGAGCGGCAACGGCGGCCTCCAGCAGTTCGTTCTGCTGCCCGCCCAGCTGTTCGAAGGCGGACAGGGAATCGGCCAGCTCTTTCTGCTTCGCCTCAACGCGATCCAGGGCCCGCTTCTCCACATCGGCAATGATGCCGTCCAGCCCGGCCGCGGCGTCCTCCCATTTTTTCTGCTGGTCGGCGATAACCACGTTTGTCTTGACCCACTGGGTATCCAGGGCCGCGTCCAGGTCGGAGGCGATGCCTGTCCAGGACTGGCGCTGGGCCATGACGAGGTTTTCGATTTCCGCCGTCTGATCCAGCCACTTTTGCCGCTGGGCCCTGGCGTTTTCCTCCAGATCGGTAAGGGTTTTCCCGAATTCCTCAAGCCGGGCCTCCCAGGCGCCCTGACGGGCCCCGGCCTCCCGCTCAAAACCCGCCAGGGCCTTTGACCATTCCTCCCGCTGGGCGGCAAAGGAGCTGTCGAGGGATTCTTTCTGCTTTTCCGCGATGCCGTTGAGGGCGGCCAGGGTCTGGATAAGCTCCTGCTTCTTCGCCCCGGCGGCGGCGTCCAGCCCGGCTGCCGCGTCCGACCACTCCTGGCGCTGGGCCTTCAGGGTTTCCTGTATCTCGAGCATCCGGGCTTTGGCGTTTTCCTGCAGGGCGCCCAGCTTCTCTTCCATGGCGTTTTTTACCCGCTGGATACGCTCCTGGGCCTGATCCTTCAGCTTGTTCAGGGTGGCGTCTTCCAGCTTGTCCGCCCGGATCCCCGCCTTTTCCACCGCCTCGTTCAGCGCCCGGTCGATAACCTCCATGTCCCGATCCAGGAGGGCCATCCGTTCCTGCTCAACCTTGTTTATCGCTTCCCGGTAATCGTCCACCCGCCGCTCGATAATCTCCGTGCTGGCTTCCAGATCGGAAACGGCGGACTTTACCGCGGCGATTACCATTTCCCCGGTCTTCTCCAGGGCCTCGGTGTTCTCCCGCCGGAAACGCAGTTCCAACCCCTGGATGTTCTTTTCCAGGCCGGCCACCCGTTCCCGGGCTTCGGCAATCTGTTTGCCCGTGGCTTCGACAAAGGACGATTCTTCCCGGACACGGGAGAGGTTCTCCTGCACCCGGGCGGTCATTTTTACCAGTTCCTCAAGGGAACTGTCGTAAGCGCTGATCCGCTCGTCGATTTTCGCCATGGCCGCGGCTTTGTCCGCCCACTCCTGCTCGTTCGCCTGGAGCCGTTTCATCAGTTCCCGGGCGGATCTCTGCTCCACGTCCAGGGCCAGGCTGTAATCCTTGATGGCCGCCGCCTGCTGATCCGTGAAGGAGGAAAGGTCTTTTTTCAGATTTTCCGCGTATTTCCGCACCGTCTCCAGGGAACGGTTGTTCCGCCGATCGAGGCTCCGAAACAGGATGAGGATCAGAATGACAATACCCAGTGTGAGGAGGTTTCCCGCGGAAAAAACACCCATTTGCGGCTTAGCTTAACACAAATTGAGCCAGTTTGCGATAGTCGGAAAATACAAAATCCGCCTCCGGGCAGTTCCTTTTAAAGGGCCAGGAGACCAGGGCGGCTTTCATACCCGCCTGTTTTGCCCCCCGGATATCGTATCTGCGGCTGTTCCCCACGTAGAGGATCCGTTCCGGCCTGCAGCCCAGGCCGCGGGCCAGCTCTGCAAAGGGAAGGCCGGCGGGTTTCAAACTTCCGGTAAGCTCGGAGCAGAGCACCGCGTCCCAGACCCCGCCGAGCCCCAGGTGTTCAAGCTTCTTTTCCGGGGGAAAGTCGGAGAGCACGCCCAGCTTGCGGCCCCCGGAACGGATAGCGGCAAGGCTTTCCCTTACCCCGGAAAAGGGGCTGATATCTTTGAAGAAAGGCTCCCAGCCCCGGTAGACGATGCGATCGATCTTCTCCCTGAGCGCCGCCGGATCGGCGCCAAGCCGGGAGGCCATGAGCCGGGCCTGGAAATTGTAGAATTCCTCCCCCCGGTCACCGGAAGAAAGCCGCGGGGCCGGCCCCTTGTTCCCGTGGAGTATGTTCCTGGCCTTTCTCAGGGCGAGGAACAGGGGCAGTTCCCTGAGCATGGAAGGGACAATCCTGATATTAAGGCGGTAGTTGGGGTACAGGGTTCCGTCCAGATCGAAAGCTACCGCGTCAAAAGTATTCCGCGCCATTTGGCCATAGTATACTAGAGACAGACTGTTGATATATAGTGGTACTGTTATGGAAAGGCTCTTACTCAATCAGGCGAATCTGGAAAAAATCGGGGGAAGGCTTAAAGTTCCCGGCTACGACCGGGGCTCCCTTCCGGCGCGGATGGTCCATGTCGGGCTGGGTCACTTCCACCGGGCCCACCAGGCCGCGTATATAGACGCGCTCTTAAACCGGGGCCGCCTGGGGGCGGGGATCTTCGCCGTAAATCTGGTGAAGGACAGCTACCCCCTGGAAGAGATAGCCCGGAGCCAGGACTATCTCTATACCCTGGCGGCCCGGGGCGGGGACGGCGGCGAGGAACTGCGGGTAATAGGTTCCATTCTGGGTTACCTCAACGCCTCCGGCGATCCGGAGAAGGCCATCAGCCTGCTTGCCTCCGCCGAAACCAGGGTGATAAGCCTTACGGTTACGGAAAAGGGCTACCACTTCGACATGGCCCGGGGAGACCTGGCCTGGGACTCCGGGCCCCTTCAGCGGGATCTTCGGAATCCGCGGGAGCCGGAAACCATGCCGGCTTTCCTCTCCGCGGCCCTGGAGAAGCGGCGGCGGGACAGGGCCGGGCCGGTAACGGTGATGAGCTGCGACAACTTCCCCTCCAACGGCAGGATCCTGAAAACCGCCGTCCTCTCGTTCTGCAAACGGGCCTACCCGGATCTCGTCCCCTGGATAGAGGAGAACGCGGCCTTCCCCCTCTCCATGGTGGATCGGATAACCCCCGCCACGAGCCCTTCCCTTCTGCACTACCTGCAGGAAAAATACGGCGTCGAAGACCGCTGGGCCGTGGGCTGCGAGGACTTCTGCCAGTGGGTGCTGGAGGATCGGCTTGCCGCCGGGGCGGCCTCCGGCGGGGGCGCGGAAAAACCGGACGGCGATTTCGCGGCTTCCCTTAAAGCGCTGGCGGAAGAGGGGGCGGGCATCGTAAAAGACGTGGAGCCCTACGAGCTGATGAAGATCCGCCTCCTCAACGGGAGCCATTCCGCCCTCTCCTACCCCGCCTTCCTTCTGGGCTATACCGGGGTTGCCGAAGCCCTGGGGGATCCCCTGATCCGGCGCTTTATCCGGGATCGTTACATGGAAGAGGTAAGCGCCACCCTGCCCCCGGTGCCCGGCATGGATCTGGACAGCTACAAAGACACCCTGATAAAGCGCTTTTCCAACCGGAACATCGGCGACACGGTGCTGCGCCTTGCCTCGGACGGCTCGAAAAAGATCCCCAACTCGGTTCTTGAACCCCTGGCGGAACTCGTCAGGGCCGGAAAGGCCCGGGATTCGCTGATCTTCGCCCTGGCCGCCTGGGCCCGTTTCCTTTCGGGAAGCGACGAGCGGGGCCGGCCCATCCCTCTGGACGACCCCAACGGCGGGCCGCTCCGGGAGGCGGCGAAAAGCGCCGGGGAAAACGCGGAGGGCTTCCTAAAGGCCGCCAACATGCCGGAACTGCCGGAAGGGGAACCGGGGCGGCTGGCGGAAAGATTCGGGGCTTATCTCGATTTGATTTACCGGAAAGGCACGCGGGGGGCCCTGGAGGAATTCCTGGACGGGAAGGCCGCGGAACCCGTCTTTTGAGCAAGGCGTCTTGCGAAGGAGGAGAGTATCAAGCGCAGACTACCGGAACGAAAGGTTCCGCCCGCCCCTCTGATCTTTTTGTGTTTTTTCGTGTCCCTGTTTTCCCTTTCCCCCGCCGTCCCCGTCCATGGAGACCCCATGGATCTGCCCGCCCCGGTAAGGGAGGCTTTTACGCAGGCGGGCCTGCCCCTGCTGCGGGAAAAACGGCAGAGCAGGGATTTTACCCTCCAAACCCCGGAGGGCAGGAGCGTTACGCTAAGCCGGTTGAAGGGCAAAGTAGTGTTCCTGAATTTCTGGGCAACCTGGTGCGGCCCCTGCAGGGTTGAAATGCCCGGAATGGAGGCTCTCCACCGGCGCTACCGGGAAGAGGGGCTTGAATTTGTCGCGGTCGACATAATGGAAGACGGCGGGCAGGTACGGAATTTCCTGAAAGACAACAACTACACTTTTCCGGTGCTTCTTGACGCTAGGGGCAGTGTCAGCAACAGTTACGGTATACAGGCGGTTCCCTCGACTTACATTCTCGACCGGGACGGGAAAATAATCTTTTTCGCCCTGGGCGCCAGAAACTGGGATACCCCCGCGATTTTCGCCGCCTTTGAAAAGCTGCTCCGGAATGGACAGTAGAATACCGGCTTTAAGCGCCTTTGCCGCGGGCCTTCTCTCCTTTGTTTCCCCCTGCGTCCTGCCCCTCCTGTCAAGTTATCTGTTTTTTATCAGCGGCCTTGACACCGGGGAAGCCTTTGAGGATCCGGGAACAGCGAAACTGTTTTCCCGGTACCGGATTAAAATAGCCGTCTCCACCCTGTTTTTTATCGCGGGGTTCAGCGTTGTTTTTATCACCCTAAGCGTGCTGGCGTACGGTTTTGTTTTTTTTCTGGGCGGCGCCGGGCGGGTGATAAATATAACCGCCGGCTCCCTGGTGATCATTATGGGTTTTAACGTCCTTTTTAACTTTATACCCTTTTTGAAATACGATGACAGCGGCGGCCGCTGCGCGGGCTGCGCGCCCGAACATTCGGTTCTTTCCGCGGGGGAAGGTTCCGTCCTGCATCCGGCAAGCCGGCCGGGGGGCTTTTTCGGCCCTTTCCTCTTCGGCCTCGCCTTTGGGGCCGGATGGACGCCTTGCGTGGGCGTTTTCCTGGGCAGCGTGCTGCTCATGGCCGGCCGGAGCGAAACCCTCGGCCTTGCCGTGTTTTACCTGGCCCTCTATTCGGCGGGCCTGGGCCTTCCCTTTCTGCTTACCAGCCTCTTCTGGAGCGCCCTGCTCAAACATCTGCGGCAATTCAGCCGCTTCATGCCGGCCTTCAAAATCGTCAGCGGCGTTTTCCTTATCCTGATCGGCCTTGCCATGGCTTCAGGCAGGCTCCTGTTGCTAAACGCCTTCTTCTCCCGATGGTTCCCCTGGGCCGCCGTCTGAGTTGCCCGCCCTGTCTGAGTTATCCGCGCTGGTATCCGCGGTATCCGCGCCGCTATCCGGCCTGCCCGCGTAGCTGTAACGGTAGAGCCGCTCCAGGATGCTTTTGATCTTGTCCCCGTACTCCCGATCCGCCGCCCAGGTACCGGAAAGCTCCCTGATGGTAGGGGCTGAACCGTAGCGCACCCAGCGGTAGCGGGGGTCTACCAGTTCCTGTTCAAGGGGGCTGTCGGTGGCGTATGCCTTGAGGTGCTGGATATGGGCCCGCACCCCGATGCGGGGCTCGGGGAAGCGTTCCCCGGGCTGGGCGGGCCCGGTAGCGCCCAGGCCGCAGAAGTTGTTCATGTCCGGGGTTACCAGCCCCCCGTAGCGGAGGAAACCCGTTTCCAGGCACATCTGGGCAAAGGCAATATCGTGGTTCACCCCTTCGGCAGCCGCTTCTTCGGCGTAAAAGGCCGCAAGCTGCGCCAGCTGATCCTTGTCGGCCTGGGGGTTTATCCCTTCCAGGAAGGCGGCCAGGGTATCCGCCGGAACCATGCCTTTGCCCAAAATACGCAGGGGCGGTTCCGGGGGCGGGGAGATGCCGGAAAGCTCCGGCCCCGTTGCCGGGGGGATTGTCCGGCCCTGCTCAACCGGCAGGGTGGAACAGGAAAAAAAGCTAAAAGCCCCGTAAAGAAACAGCGCGAAGGGGGCAAGCCCGCTTAGGGCGAAGTTCCGGTATTTCATGAAATCCTTATCGGCAAAGCCGGCCTGAAAATCCGCGATTTTCCGGGGCTGTGCTTTGATTAGACTAAAAGTGCGGATAAAAGGGATAGCCACGAACCACACGAACCGCACGAACTTTTACTTCGAAAACCCCGATCTTCATCCGGATCGCCTTGAATTCGAGGTTTTTGACTCGTTTTAGTGCGGTTCGGGCCCTTCGTGGCAAAATTTCCCGGTTGGGAACGGCCCGGTTTTTTGTTTTTGATTAAACCGCCTCTCACGGGAACGCCCTATATAAGGGGTATGGATAATATGCATTACCCCGATTTTATCGGGAGGATTGAGGCCCGGGATCGGGGCGGCGGTTCCTCCGTCCTGCGCTCGGAGGCCCTGGACATGCCCCGGGAACGGCTTCTTGCCTCGGGGCCGGAATCCCTTTCGGATCATGAACTTCTGGCGATCCTCCTCAATACGGGGATCAGGGGCAAAAGCGTCAGCGCTCTGGCGAAGGAACTTTTGGGGCAGATCAACCGGAACAAGGGCATCCCTCCGGTTAAGGAACTCTCCCGGCTTTCCGGGATGGGCACTGCCAAAGCCTGCGCCGTGGTAGCCATGCTGGAATTCGGCCGCCGGCGCTGGGGCGCGGCGGGCACGCGGATACGCCAGCCCGGGGATATCCACGGCGTCCTCCGCTACCACGCGGATCGCAAACAGGAACGGTTCCTCTGCCTCTCCCTTAACGGCGCCCACGAGATCATCGCCGTGCGGATCGTCTCCCTGGGGCTGGTGAACCGAACCATCGTGCATCCCCGGGAGGTCTTTGCCGATCCCATTATCGACCGGGCCGCGGCGGTAATCGTCGCCCATAACCACCCCTCCGGGAACACGGAGCCCTCGGAGGAAGACGACGCGATCACCGCCCGGCTCAAAGCCTCGGCGGAGATTCTGGGCCTGCATTTTCTCGATCACCTCATCTTTACCGAAACCGCCTGGTTCAGTTACCGCGAAAGCGGCAGGATGGATACGCTGCCCTCCCTGAAGTAATATAAAAATATGTGCAAGGCCCTTCTGGCCCTTGGGGCTCTCCTTCTCTGCGCCCTGCGCCCCGCCGGGGGGCAGGGGAACGGCGTTTCCCCCTTTGCCGGAAGCCGGGCCGGTTCTTCCTATTCCGGGGATATTTCGGGAGACCGCTTCGAGGAAGTTGAAGGCCGGGGGCTTCTGATCCGCAGCAGGCCCGCCGGGGCGCGGGTCTTTGTGGAAGGTGTCGAGCGGGGCCTCAGCCCGCTGCTCCTGGATACCCTGGCCTCCGGGGAATACCATGTCCGGCTCGTAAAAGAAGGCTACGGGGAACGGGAATTTACCGTCCGCATCCTTGCCGGGAACCGCCTCGAGATCTCCGTTGAGCTCCAGGAAGCGCGGGGCCAGGCGCTGATCCTCGTCCGGCGGGAAGGGGCTCCCCCGGCCTATCCCTTTACCCCGGAGATCTACGTTGACGGGCGGCTGTTTAGCGGGTGGAAGCCGGTATTAGGGGAAGGGGCCCTTCCGGGAACATCCGGCTATGCCCTGTCTCTGCCGGCGGGCCGCCATATGCTGAAAATCGCTTCCTTTGGCTGGGAAGAGGCCGGGGGAACGGCGCTGATCCGGCCGGGGGAAACGGTCTCCCTGGAACTGAAACTAAGCCCCTCCCCTTTCCGCCTGTTTCCCGGCCCGGGGCCGGGCCGTCCCCGCTTCAACCCGGCCAATCCGGGGGCCTTGGGGTATACCGATTACCGTTTCGGCGTTTCCGCCCCCGGCAGGGGGAAGTTCAGCATTCTCGACCGGGAGGGGCGGGAACTGTACGCGGAAGAACTCCCCCCCTTCAGGGGCCCTTCCCAGCGGCTGGCCTGGAACGGCAGGGATCCCCGCAAGCGGCCTCTGCCGGACGGGGACTACACCCTGCTTATCGAGGCCGCGCCGGATTTCAATACCGCCGCCGCGCCGGAAGCCCCGCCCGGCATACCGGAGGAATGGCGGATCCGCGTCCCGCTGAGCATAGACAGTTCCGTCAGCCATTACCCCCTTACCCTTTCCGGCGCCGTTTCCGGCCTCTTCTTTACCCCCCTTCCCCCGACCCTTCCCCGGGGCGGCTTCCAGGTTGAGGGGAACATCCTGTTCGGAGAGTTCCCCGGAGCGGCGGGGGGCGGAGCCTTTTCAAGCCTTCCCTTCGAGGCGGGTTTCCGCTTCGCCCCCCTGGAGGGCCTGGAATTCGCCGCCGCCCTGGAGGCGATCCCCGCCCTGGAGGGCGCGGCGGACTGGGGCTTCTCCCTTTCCCCCAAATGGCGCTTTCTCAAAACCGGCCTCTTCGACGCGGCGGCGGCGGCAGGTTTCTCCTGGTCCGGCAATATGGATCTGAGCCCCCGGCGGGGCGGGGCAAGCATCCAGCTTCCCCTTTCCTGGAACGGGCTTCCCCTTTTTTCAGCGAGCCTGGCCCCCGGGCTTTACTGGCGCCAATGGCGGGAAGGCAGCCCCCGGATCCTTCTGGGCGCCGGCGCCCTGTACCGTTTCGCCGGGTTTTCCGCGGGCATCTCCCTGCGGCAGGAATACCGGGTTCATAAACCCGCCGCCGGGGGGGAAGACGAAGGCCCGGTAGTATTACTGTGGGCGGCGGAACTCAAATGGCAGCCCCCCCGGACAAACATGGTCTTTACCCTTCTGGGCGGCTTCCGGTACGGCGGGGAGGAAAACGCCGGGTTCGGCGGCCTGGGCATGGGGGCGATCTACTGATCCGCCGGGATAAACGCGCGGAAATTCGGAACCGCCTCAAATGTTTAACCGCCGCGCTCCCCCGGCTATTGCTTGCTTTATTAGGCCCGGAGATATAGAATAAGGTTTGTATATGCATGAGCCTTACCCAAAGTTAAGCGGATTTTGGGGAAGCTTTTGAAAAAGTGGCGTAAAACCCACCTTTTCCGGTTAAATCGAACTTGTTCCGAAACCCGGTTGGTTTTGAAACAAGCTCTTGGAGAAAATTGCCAATTCCTTGCAATACAAGGAATTAGTAAAGGCATTTTTCCCCAGGGGTAAAGAAGCTGTTCCAAACACTGAAGTTTTGGAACAGCCTCAATCTAAAGCGGCTTCCCCAAACTGAAATTTTGGGAGAGCCTCGTGTTATTGGGGGTTTCCATGGCAACGGCGGGCGCGACGCTCTCTAACAACGCGGATTTCCCGGGGGATTTGGAGTTTCCCCGGGATTTGACTACTTTTATCGACGAATGGAAGGTTAAACCCGGCAGTCTTATCATGATCCTGCATAAGACCCAGGAAACCTTTGGTTATATATCCCGTCCGGCGGCGGAAAAACTTTCCCGGCTTACCGGGATCCCCCTGGCGCGGATCTACGGGGTAATCACCTTTTACCATTTCTTCAAGACCACCAAGCCCGGCAAGTACAAGCTTTCCGTCTGCCTGGGAACCGCCTGCTACCTCAAAGGCGGCCAGGATCTTATCGAGGAAGCCCGGAGCATTCTGGGCATCGGCGAGGGCGGGGTTACCGAGGACGGCCTCTTTTCGATCGACCCGGTTCGCTGCGTGGGTTGCTGCGGCCTTGCCCCGGTTATTACCGTGGGAACCGATACCTACGGCAAACTTACCAAGGATCAGCTGCCGGACATTATCGCCAAGTACCAGAATGGGTAGATCCTCCGGGCAGGCCAAGGGATCGCCCCCCCGCGGGCAGGGGTTTCTTACGGGCAAAAAACCCCCGGCGCGGTAGAGCCCCAAGGATCTCCGGTGCACTTTACCCTGGCGGATCTGGTTACCGATATCACCCAGAACGGGGCCGAATCGGGGGCCTCCCTTCTGGAACTTGAGCTCAGGGAGAGCCGGGAGGCCGGGAAGCCCGCCGAATTCCGCTTTACCGTTACCGATAACGGCAAGGGGATGACGCCGGAGGAGCTGAAGCGGGCGGCGGATCCCTTCGTAACCGACGGGATCAAACACCCCCGCCGCAAGGTGGGGCTGGGGCTTCCCTTCCTGATCCAGACCGCGGAACAGTCCGGCGGGGGATGGGACATTAAGTCCGAGAAGGGAAAGGGAACCAGGGTAAGCGCCTGGTTCGACGCGGACAATGTGGATACGCCCCCGGCGGGGGATATCCCGGGCATGTTCCGCTCCATCCTGCTGTTCCAGGGCCCGGAAGAGATACTCATTACCCGGGTCAGGAAAAACGGGACGGGGGATCTGGACTACCAGATCCGGAAGACGGAGCTTGCCGGAGTCCTGGGGGATTTGGAGGATACGGCTTCCCTGATCCTGCTGGGCCGGTACCTCCGGTCACTGGAATCCGGGGAAGATGAAGGTGAAGATGAGTGAGGCCGGGGCCGCCGGGTTCCGGGTTTTTAAATTTTCGGGTTTCTGTCCGGGCGGTTTTAATATGAAAAACCGCCGGTAATTTGATTGCGGAGGAGAGAGAGAATATGGCCAAGATGACCCTGGAAGAGTTGCGGAAACTCAGGGACGACAAGAAGACCGACCTGAGAAAGCGTGATGCCGAAGGAAAGGAAATTCAGGTTATCGTGGGGATGGGCACCTGCGGTATTGCCGCCGGGGCAAAAGGCACCCTGGACGCCTTTATTCAGGCAATAGACGAACACAAGCTGGTAGACAGCGTCCTGGTACGCCAGACCGGCTGCATGGGGCTGTGCCACTCGGAACCAACCGTGGAAGTGGTAGTCCCCGGCATGCCCGCGGTCATCTACGGCCGGGTAGACGGAAAGGTTGCGAAAGAAATCGTAACGAAGCACCTGGTAGGCAGGGAACTCCTGGACAACCACATTCTCGACAGGCCCGCCACCGATATTCTGGCCGCGAAATAAGGAGCACCCCATGGCGTATAATCACTATATCCTTACCTGCGGCGGGACGGCCTGCGAATCCAACAAGGGAGACGAAATTTACCGCAGCCTGATCGGGGAAGCGGAAAAGCAGGGGGTAAAGGGCGAGGTTCAGATCGTCAAAACCGGCTGTTTCGGCTTCTGCGAGCGGGGCCCCATTGTCAAGGTGCTTCCCGAGGAATCCTTCTACGTTGACGTAAAACCCGAAGATTCGGCGGAGATCATTGCCGAGCAGATCCTTAAGGGCCGGGAGGTTAAACGGCTCCTCTACAAAGGGGAAACGGAAAAGAAAGCCACCATAGCGGTGGAAGACATCGAATTCTACCAGAAACAGTTCCGGGTGGTACTGCGGAACTGCGGGGTCATCAACCCGGAAAGCATCGACGAGTACATTGCCCGGGAAGGCTATTCAGGGCTGGAGAAAGTCCTTTTTGAATGGACGCCGGAAAAACTCATCGAAGAGATGAAGATCTCCGGCCTCCGGGGCCGGGGCGGCGCGGGCTTCCCCACCTGGCTCAAGTGGGATCTGGCCCGCAAGTCCCCCGGGGAGATCAAGTACGTTATCTGCAACGCCGACGAGGGGGATCCGGGCGCCTACATGGATCGTTCCACCATCGAGGGAGACCCCCACTCGGTTATCGAGGGGATGATCACCGCCGGAAAGGCCATTGGGGCTCACGAGGGTTTCGTGTATATCCGGGCGGAATACCCCCTGGCCATCGAGCGGCTCCGCAAGGCCCTGGATCAGGCCCGGGACTACGGCCTGGTGGGCAAGGATATCCTGGGATCGGGCTTTGACTTCGACATAGAGATCCGGCTTGGGGCCGGGGCCTTTGTCTGCGGCGAGGAAACGGCGCTCATCAAATCCGTAGAGGGGAACCGGGGCATGCCCGTTCCCAAGCCGCCCTTCCCGGCGAACAAGGGGCTCTGGCAGCGGCCCACGATCATCAACAACGTGGAAACCCTGGCCAATATCCCGGTGATCACCGCCCGGGGCGGCGCCTG
>JAIRRU010000186.1 GCA_031255815.1 Treponema sp.
GGCCCCGGCTTCAATGAACGCGGCCATATCTTCCCGGGTTCTGATACCCCCGGCGGCCTTGATCTTCAGCCCCGGCCCGGCGCGGGCCTTAAAAAGCCGGATGTCTTCCAGGGCCGCGCCCGCGCTGCCAAAGCCGGTGGAAGTCTTGATGTAATCCGCCCCGGAGCGGGCAACGATATCGCAGAGGCGGATCTTTTCATCAGTCGTAAGGTAACAGGTTTCCACAATAACCTTGAGGATATGCCCGGCCCCGGCCTTCCGCAAAAGCCGTATCTCTTCCTCCGCCCAGTCGAAATGGCCGCTCTTTACATCGGCCATATTGATCACCATATCAATTTCATCGGCGCCGCTCAGGATGGCCCGCTCGGTTTCCAGAACCTTTGCCGCGGTGATTGAATAACCCAGGGGAAAACCGATAACGGTACAGATATTGAGCCCGCCGCCGAATTCCTCGTGCGCGGCTTTTACGTAACAGGGGGGGATACACACCGAAGCGGTACGCCATGCAAGGGCCTCGCCGCAGAGTTTTAAAATATCCTGCCAGCTTGCCGTGGCCTTAAGCAGGGTATGGTCGATACAGGAGAGAATTTCCGCATCCGTCATAATTGCCGTTATAATATACCCCCCGGAGCTTATACACAATACTTGGATACCGCCGGGGAGGGTAAACGCGGAGAGCGGGGAAATCATCGTGAAAGAATCGTGAAAAAATTTCTTGACACGGCATCCTTTTTATGTTCCTCTAAACAGGATAAAAATGTTTTTGACACGCGGAGGAAAAAGTGTTTGGCGGGCAGGTGAAGGGATCCTCCTTCGTTGCCGGGGAAGACCCTGAAGTCTTTACTACGGAACGGCGGAACGAGGCATCCTCCGACATTGATTCTAAAACGACCCTGGAAATTCTTACGATTATCAACAGTGAAGATAAGAAAGTCCCTTTCGCGGTGGAGCGGATCCTCCCGGAGATTGCCGCCCTGGCGGATGATATTGTGGCCGCCTTTCAAAAGGGGGGGCGGCTTATCTATATCGGGGCGGGAACCTCCGGCCGTTTGGGGGTATTGGACGCGTCGGAATGCCCCCCTACCTATGGCGTAAGCCCCGAGATGGTTCAGGGCCTTATTGCCGGGGGGCAGGAGGCGCTGACAAAATCCGTCGAGTCCGCGGAAGACCGGGCGGGGGAGGGGGTGGCGGAACTGGAGCGGCTGGGTTTCAGCCCGGATGATGTTCTGGTGGGGATCACCGCCTCGGGCCAGGCCCCCTACGTGTTGGGCGCGCTGGAATATGCCCGGAACATCGGGGCGGCGACCGGCGCCATCAGTTGCAACGCCCGCTCCAAAACCTTTGAATTAGCCAAACACCGGCTTTTTGTGGATGTGGGGCCCGAGGTGGTAACCGGTTCCACCCGGATGAAGTCCGGAACCGCCCAGAAACTGGTCCTCAATATGCTCTCCACCGCCAGCATGATCCGCATCGGAAAGGTCTACAAAAATCTGATGGTGGATCTCCGGCCCATGAATCAAAAGCTGATCCTCCGTTCCATCCGGCTTATCCGGGAAGTAACGGGCTGTTCAAAGGAACAGGCGGAAGCGGCCTTCGCGGCCTCGGAAAAAAATCCTAAAACCGCCATTGTCATGGTTCTCCTGGGAACGGGCAAGGCCCGGGCGGAAGGGCTCCTGAAAGAAGCGGGGGGGCATATCAGCGCCCTGGCAAAAAGGGAGGAGGGCTAACCATGGAGCGCGCCCTCTCTGCCATACGCCGGAATTTGCCCCGCTTCCCTCCCGGAACAGGTCTGCCGTTCCGGCGCCGCTCTTTCCGGATGAGCCAATGAATAGCCGGGAAAACTACCTGCGGACAGTCCGTTTTGAGCATCCCGATTATATCCCCATGACCTTTGCCCTCAATCCGGCCTGCTGGGCTGAGTATGATCGTAACGCCCTCTTCGATCTCCTGGAGTCCCACCCGTTCCTGTTCCCCGGATACCGCCGCCAGGAAGAGCGCCGGCCCTCTTTCCCCCTTACCGCGCGGCGGGACGAGCCCTTTTTGGACGATTTTGGCTGTCTTTGGAAAACGGCGCGGGACGGCCTTGTCGGGACGGTCGTCGGGCATCCCCTGAAGGAATGGGGATCCTTCGAAGCCTGGAAAGCGGAGGCCCCTAACCCGGAGACATGCTCGGGGATCGGCCCCCTGGACTGGGCGCGGGTAAAGGCGGATACCGAAGCGCAGCGCGGGCGGGGCGAACCGGCCTTCGGGGAATTGCGGCACGGGCACACCTTCCTGCAGCTCTGCGATATCCGATCTTACGAAAATCTTATCTGCGATTTTGCGGATGACGAGCCCCGGCTTTGGGAACTGATCGCTGTGGTGGAAGGTTTCAACAGGGCAATCGTGGAGCGGTACCTGGAAACCGGCGTTGATGTGATGGGATACCCCGATGATCTGGGGATGCAGAGGGGGCCGATGCTGTCCCCCGGCGATTTTCGCAAGTATATCAAGCCAAGTTACCAGCGGCTTATGGAACCCGCCCGGAACCGGGGTATCCCCGTACATATGCACTCGGATGGCGACATACGGGATCTGCTGGAGGATCTTTTAGACTGCGGGACGGACATCATCAACCTCCAGGATATGGTCAACGGCCTTGATTTTATCGCGGAGCGGCTTGCCGGAAAAACCTGCGTCGAACTCGACATTGACCGCCAAAGCGTAACGGTGTTCGGTACGCCCGCGGATATAGATCGGCATATCCGGGGCGCGATAGCGTCTCTGGGACGGAAAGAGGGCGGGCTCATGCTGATCTACGGGTGGTACCCCGGCACGCCCATCGGGAATGCCGCCGCGGTGATGGACGCAATGGAAAGGTACCGATGCTATTTCAACGGATAAAGCGGTAAGAGCGGGGAAACTCCGTTTCCGGTGAAACAAGCTCAGTTTTGAATCGGTGCGGGTTTTTGAGCGCCCGCCTCTTCCCGCGCAAGGAAACAGGCCCCTTCCAGGGCGCTGCCCCGGCTTTCGCAGAGGCTCAGATCGGGCAATTCCGCGGCCAGCAGTCCCCTTAAGCGATTCCGAACAATTTCATCGTGCTCCAGGATGCCTCCGGCTAAGACCAGCCGTTTTTCCCTGATCCAGGGGGAACGGTTAAGGACGCTTTTTACCAGGAGAAGGAGTTCCGCCGCCCCGGTAAAGAGGATGTCCAGGGCCAGGGGGTCTCCCTTCCGGGCCGCGGCTGAAACCGCCGGGGCCAGGGCGGCAATCGTTGCCTTGTCCGCCTTGTGGTGAACGTAAGGGATAAGTTCCGAGCTTTCCCCAAGGCGGCAGAAAGCCAGGATATCCTCCAGCATGGCCGTTTCCAGATCCCGGCCTTCGGCGCTCCGCAAAACCCGGGCAATGGCGGTCTTGGCTATCCAGGCGGCGGCCCCTTCGTCTCCCAGCATATAGCCGTGCCCCCCGGCCCGGACGAGCCGCCCCTCCGCGGAACGGCCCAGGGCCACCGATCCGGTTCCCGCGATAAGGCAGTACCCTTCAGGGCTCCCCAGCCCCCCGCAGAGGAGGATCTCCCCGTCGGTACAGAGTTTTACCGGAAAAGCGGGCCCGAAAAGGGCGTCAAAAAACTCCCGGAAGATCCCCCGTTCCCCCGGCCGCCCCAGGCCCGCGCTGCCGACACATCCGGCAACAAGATCCGCCTTTCGAAGCCCCGAGCTTTTCAGGGCCGAGTCAAGCAGGCGGGAAAGGTTATCAAAGACTTCTCCCTTTGTTACCGAATAGATGTTGGTGCTTCCCGCTTCAACCCGGGCCAGGACATCCCCCCGGCCGTCGGTGAGGGCCAGCCGGGAGCGGGTTCCCCCGCCGTCTATGCCGAAATAGTACAATTCCGCCGCCCGGCGCTTTGCCGCGATTCGCGCATAAATCCCCCTTGGCCCTTATTCGTAGCGGAGGGTTTGATACCCAAGAGCCCGCTCACCGGTTCGCGGGGGAGCTTCAGGGCGAGGTTGTTGATTTCCCGGCGGCCCGGTAAAGCCGGCGGGCTTATCAGCCATTTTAGTGTAACCAGCCTGCTAGAGTTCGCCCTTCCGGATTATCCCCGGCAGGGGGATGTGGTTAAGGCTTACGACCGGCACCCCTTCAAATTCGGTCCAGCGCGTGCCTTCCGTCAAAACACAGCAAAGCGCCTCCAGC
>JAIRRU010000126.1 GCA_031255815.1 Treponema sp.
CCCACCCCTACCCCTTCCGCCGGCGCTTCCCGTAAGGCCCGGAGGCGGCCCGGGGCCCGGCCTTATCCCCCGCGGGGCGGATTTCGACCTTGACGGGGATCAGGGAAAAGCCCAGATCCTTCCTGATCCGGTTTCTCAGGTAAGCGGTGTAGGCCTCCGTTACCGCCTGGGGCCGGGAAACAAAGAAAATAAAGCTTACCGGATTGTCCGATTTCTGCACCCCGTACTTTACCTTGAAGCGCGTGCGGGGACCCGAGGGGGGCGGGTACTCCTCCAGCCAGCGTTCCAGGGCCTGGTTAAGCCGGGCGGTTTCGATACGGGTAGTGAGCTGGCCGTAGATCCTGGCGGCGGTGTCCAGCAGCTTATCCACCCCGGTTCCGTCCGCGGCGCTTAGCGCCAGGATGGGGGCAAATTCCATTTGGCCGAAGAGGAAACGTATCCGGTCGCAAACCGCCTCGAAGCTGTTCTTGACTTTGGGCATGGTATCCCACTTGTTCAGGGTCAGGATGATCCCGCGGCCCTTGTCGTGGGCCAGCGCGGCGATTTTCTTGTCCTGATCCGAAAGCCCCTCCGCCGCGTCGATCAGGAGGAAAACGATATCGGCGGATTCTATGCTCTTTATCGCCCGGTTCACCGAATAGTACTCGATGTCTTCCGTTACCTTGGACTTGCGCCGGATACCCGCCGTGTCGAGAACCTGGAAATCCCGGTTCTTCCAGGAGAAACTCCCCTCCACCACGTCCCTGGTGGTGCCGGGTATCTCGCTCACAATGCTTGCCCCGGAAGCGGTAAGCCGGTTGCTCAGGGTGGATTTCCCCGTGTTGGGCTTCCCCAAAAGGGCGATGCGGACGGGCTTTTTTTCAGCTTCGATGATTTCAACTTTTGAAAAATCCAGCCGGGAGACAATAGCCTGCTCCAGTTCCCCGATATTGTCCCCGTGTTCGGCGGATATCATCAAAAGCCCGGAGAAACCCAGGGAGAGAAGATTCCAGGCGCCGGCCTCCCTCCGGCCCCCCTCGGTCTTATTCACCGCCACCAGAAGCCGATCCCGGTAAGGGCGGAGAAAGCCGATAAACTCCTCGTCCTCCGCGGAAAGCTCCCCCGCCTCCAGGAGCAGCACGATAAGATCGGCCCGCTTCAGGGTCTCCAGGGTTTTGGCCACTATCAATTCGTCAAGATCGCCCGCTTCCCCGCCCGCCCGGTCAAGCTTGAAGCCGCCGGTGTCAACCAGCCGCAGGAGTTTGCCGGCGATAAGGGCCTCGGCCTCCACTGGATCGCGGGTTACTCCGGGAGTGGGATCGGTAATTGCCCGCCTGCGGCGGAGCAGGCGGTTAAAGAGGGTGGATTTCCCCACATTGGGGCGTCCCACCAGCGCCACCACCGGAAGGCCGCGGTACTTAAAAGCTTCGTTCCATTCCATTTCGCCGGCATCCCGGTTAGACGGTGAGATCCAGGGGGCAGTTTTCGGCCATCCAGGATTCCACCAGGGCGGCGTTCTGCTTCCAGGAACTCCCCCGCAGGGCTTCTTCCGCCAGTTTGCGGCAGTCGTTCACGGATAGTTCCCGCACAATCCGTTTGATCTGGGGAATAGCCTGGGCGGTCATGCTGAACTCGTCCAGCCCGAGCCCCAGGAGCAGGGCGGTGCAGCCCGGATCCCCCGCCATCTCCCCGCACATCGCCACCTTGATGCCCTTGCGGCGGGCCACATCAATGACGTTCTTCAGGAGCCGCAGGACAGCCGGGTGGGTGGATCGGGCCAGGTAGTTTACCCGCTCGTTACCCCGATCCACCGCCAGGGAGTACTGTATCAGATCGTTCGTTCCGATGGAAAAAAAATCGGCGCGTTCGGCCAGGATATCCGCGGTAATCGCGGCGGAGGGCACCTCTATCATCGCGCCCACCTCGATATGCTCGGCGTAGGCCTGGCCCTTGGCGCGGCATTCCGCCTTGGCCTCTTCCAGGAAACCGCGGGCCTGTTCCAGCTCTTCAACCCCGGAGATAAGGGGAAACAGGATCCTTACATTCCCGTTCACGCTGGATCGGAGGATGGCCCTGAGCTGTGTTTTAAAAAGTTCCGGCAGGGCCAGGGAAAAACGGATAGCCCGCCAGCCCAGGAGGGGATTCTTCTCGTCGGCGGCCCGGAAGTCGGGGAGTATCTTGTCCCCGCCGATATCCACCGTGCGGATGGTTACCAGCCTCCCCTCAAGGGCCTTGAGCACCTTGGTATAGGCCTGGTACTGGCGCTCCTCCGCGGCCGTCTGCCCCGGGGTAAGGAAGAGGAATTCGGAACGGTAAAGCCCTATGCCTTCCGCGCCGTAGTTCAGCACCTGTTCCGCCTCCTCGGGGATCTCTATGTTCGCGTTAAGGGTTATCCTGACGCCGTCCCTGGTTTCCGCGGGAAAGCTCTTGCAGGACAAGGATTCCTTAAGCCGTTTGTTATACCTAAGCCCCTCTTCTTTGAAGCCCTCAAGTTCCCGTTTGGCGGGATTTACAAAAACTTCCCCGGTTTCGCCGTTAACCATCAGGGTATCCTCGCTGCTGATTTCCTTGGTGGCCGCAGCCAAGCCAAGCACCGCGGGGATACCGAAGGCCCTGGCGAGGATTGCCAGGTGGCTTGTCCGCCCCCCCTCGTCGGCGAGGAGCGCCTTGACCCGGGAACGGTTCATGGTGAGAATTTCGGAGGGGAGGATGTCATGGGCCACCACGATCACATCCCTGTCCAGCTCCGCCAGGGAAACCCGTTTGACGCAGAGCAGGTGGCTGAGGATCCGCCGGGAGATATCGTTGATATCCGCCGAACGCTCCCGGAAGAGGGGCTCTGAGGAAGCCATCATCTTCTGCGTCAGTTCCCGGACAACATCCCAGACCACCCATTCCATGTTGAGACGGGTCTCGTTGAACCGGGTTTTAAGCTGATTCCGGAAATCCGGATCGTCCAGCATCAATAGGTGGGCGGCGAAAATATCCGCCTGTTCCCTGCTCATCTCCCGGATCGCCCGATCATGGATAAGGCTAAGCTCGGCCATAGCCTCATTAATCGCCTTGTCCAGCCGTTTCAACTCCTCATCGGCGCGCCGTTTGGGGATACTGAAGCGGGGAATATCGGGGTATTCGCTTTCTAAAAAGAGAAGGGCCTTACCCACGGATATACCAGGCGATGCGGGGATTCCGGTAAGTTTTTTCATTACTTGCAGAATAGTATAAAGATATGGCTGTGTCAAACCGGGAATATCCGGGTTAAAGCCCCCGCGCTGCTTGCGGAAGGCCGCAAAGGAGGGTAAATTTTAGCTTATGGAAGGAAAAACCGGCCCGCAAGCGCCGAATTGTCTCCAGTGTTCCTACTTTAAGGTTACCTGGGATCCTGTTTTTCCCCGTTCCTGCCTCCTTTTCGGGATAAAATGCCGGAATTTGCCCTCCGCCGAGGTTTTTCGGGCCTCGGGACAACACTGCCCCTCCCTGAAAAAGCGGGAAAAGGCCGGACGGGGGCCGGAATCCCCCTGATCCAGCCGCCGCCCTGTTCCCGGCCCGTCCCCGGCAAAAAAAACGGAACTCCGCCGGGGCTCGCGGCTTGGGGGAGAAGGGCCCCGGCCCGCGGGCAGGGGCGGCCGCAACAATTTAAAAACTGCCCGCAAAGCCGGTTACTTTGCGGGCAGACCTTGCATTTGCATACGCAAATGCGGTTTTTAAGACGGTCTGTCCATAATGTGCCTGCATTATGGACAGAGTCTATTTATTCACCGTTGACGATGGTGTAGAAATCCGTCCAAAGGCCCAAGATGCCCGGTCTGACATAGTACTGAACGGCGGTAATCCTGGTAATCCCCCCGTTTTTTGCCGCTGTCTCTATCGTGGGAAAATTGACATCGCCGCCGAAAATGCCGAACCAGAGCTTAGACGTCGCCGTGCCCGTCTTTTCAACGCTGTCATTTACCGTGCTAAACTGCAACATAACCGGACTGGTCAGCGAAGCGCAACCGGAAAAAAACACCCCAAGTACCAGCGTTACCGCCAGTATTCCCAAAACAAACCTTAGCTTCTTCACAACATCCTCCTAAAACTAAACTGTATCTGTCCATAATGTAACACATTACGGGGCATTTCCCAAAAGCTGAAGTTTTGGGAAAGCCTCTACGGGCAGACTTTAAATATGAGGTCCAGTTTAGCTGATGCTGCGGTTTTTTTCAAGAGGCCGGAGGCCGCGTTACGGATTTTTCTTCAACAGCGCCCGCCCCTCAGCTCTTTTACGGTTTCAACGAGGGCTTCTATGTTTGCGTACGGAAAGCCGTTGTCAGCCTCAATGTAGAACCAGCCGCCGCCGTTTTCAAGGCCGAAGGTTTCGTACTCGCGGAGTACCAGTTCCCGCACCTCCGCCGGGCTCCCGCTGGTCATAGTCCGGGCGCGGTCGGTGTGGACGGCAAGGGCAAGGCCGAGTTTCCGGCATTCCTTCGCGAGTTCTTCCATATTGTAAGCGGGAAGCTGGGGCCAGATCGAGGTTATCCCGAGTTCGGCGAAATACGGGAGCAGGTCTCTTATATAACCGCAGGAATGAAAATGAATATCCATACCCGCGTCCAGAGCGGGCCGGAAGATCTCTCTGAGCCGCGGGAAAAAGAAAGAACGCCACAGCGCGGGGCTCATGATCAGCCCCCGCTCAGTGCCGTAGTCGTCACCGAAGGCGACGCCGTCGGCGCCGGAAGCCGCGGCTGCCTTTACCAGGGCCAGATCGTGTTCGAGGATGATGTCGGCCAGACGGTGTATCCAGGGCTCGCCGTTTATGAGGTCGCAGAGAACGTCGGCTTCGGGACGGAGTTCTATCATCCTTTCAAAAAGGGAACCGCAGCCTGCCAGCCGGTAGTAAGTGTCCGTACGGCCGGCTAGGGCCGCCTTTCTGGCCCCGGCTATATTGCCGGGTACCGGGGGCGCGGGCGGCGCCTTGTAGCTCTCGATTTTGGTTTCATCGGCCAGGGGGTAATCGCAGGGGATTCCGGCAACGCCGAAAATGCGGAATTCCCAGAGGACGCCCCAGGAGTCCCGCTTAAACGAGTGGTACTTCCCTTCGCTGTCAAAATCCGAAGCCGGAAGGATCGGCGGATCGAAACGCTCAAAGGGCTGAAAATCCCCCGGCAGCCTGCTGTACAGATCATTCAGTTTGCCGCCGTGTTCGTAGTAGCCCGCCGGCGTGTAAAAATATTGTACCGGGACGCGGTCAGGCTTTTTATAGTGCATGGCGGCGGATACCCGTTCCTTTGAAGTCATAGGTACATGATATGCCTGTTCCCGCAGAATGTCAAATTCCCTTCCGGTATCATTCCGGCAACATCCCGGCGGCGTTTCAAAACAAGGCGTTCCGGATGCCGCAGTTGCCGTGTTAACAGGATAAACGCGGGAGCATATTTTTTATATTAGACTTGTTCCAAAACCCGGTTGGTACGGTAGTCAAAGATAAAGGTCTTGATATTTTTGAAAATACAAAATCGACGAGAGGGTTGCTGTTAGACTATTCAAAGAGTGAATTGAAGAAGGGAATAGGGTTTTTTATTCGTAGCGAAGGGTTTAATACCCAGGAGCCCGCTCACCGGTTCGCGGTGGAGCTTCAGGGCGAGGTTGTTGATTAAGATTCTTAACACAGGATGCCAGAAAAAATTAAAGGGTTCTGGCGAAACGGGTAAGCAAAAATAGTAAAAGAATTGATTGATGAGC
>JAIRRU010000208.1 GCA_031255815.1 Treponema sp.
CGGGTGTCGGAATCGAACTTGGTGAGGATCACCCCGGTAAGGCCGATTTTTTCGTCAAAGGCTTTGGCAATGTCCACCGCCGCCTGGCCGGTCATGGAGTCCGCCACCAGGAGGAGTTCATCGGGCCCAGCGGCGTCCTTGAGCCGGGCAAGCTCCGCCATCATGACCTCGTCTATCTGGAGCCGCCCGGCGGTATCCACAATCAGGGTATCGATCAGGTTCTTGCGGGCGTAGTCTTCGGCCCCCCGGAAGACATTTACCATGTCAGAAGCGCCTTCCTCCTTATAGACCGGAACGCCCACCTGGGCACCCAGGACGGAAAGCTGCTCCACCGCGCCGGGCCGTACCAGGTCGCAGGCGGTCAGCAGGGGTTTCCGGCCCCCCTTCTTGAGCCGCAGGGCCAGTTTGGCGGCGCTGGTGGTCTTCCCGGAACCCTGGAGCCCCAGCAACAGAACCACTGAACGGACATCGGGCCCCCGCAGCTTCAGGGCCGCCCCCGGGGGCGGCGTCTTTACGGGTACCGTCTGGGAAGGCGAAGCGTCCCCGCCCAGAAAGGACACCAGCTTATCGTGGACGATCTTGATGAACTGCTGGCCCGGGTCTACCGAACGCAGGACTCGTTCCCCCCTAGCTTCCTCAATAGTGGAATTGACAAAGCGGCGTACCACCCGCAGGTTTACGTCCGCCTCCAGCAGGGCCATTTTAATGGCCTCCACCGCATCGTCGATGTTTTTTTCGGTAATGGTGGATTTCCCCGCCACAAAGCGCAGGGCATCCGAAACTTTTTGGGTAAGTTTGTCGAACATGGGTCTATCTTAGCGCCAAGGCCTGGTTCTTGGAAGCGGTCCTAAGCAAAGCGCCGCCCCTAAAACCAGTCCCGGTTACCGTCTTCCCAGGGGCAGAATTCCCCGGGATGGAAGAACAGGGCGATTTCCCGCTCCGCGCTGGCGGGGGAGTCCGAGGCGTGAACGATGTTGAGCCGGGTTTGGGCGGCGTAATCTCCCCGGATAGTCCCGGCGGGGGCGTCCGGCAGGTTCGCGGGCCCCGTCAGGCGGCGGACCACGGCAACGGCACTCTCCCCTTCCAGAACCATGGCGATTACCGGGCCGGAAAGCGTGTAGTCCACCAGTTTTTCGTAAAAATCCCGGCCCCTGTGTTCGGCGTAGTGGGCCTCCGCCAGTTCCCGGTTTATCCGCAGCAGTTTAAGGGCCACAACTTTCAGCCCCTTCCGTTCAAAACGGCTCAAGACTTCCCCGGCGATCCGCCGCTGCAGAACCCCCGGCTTTAACATGACAAAGGTCTTTTCCATAAGCAAAACTATACTACGCTCTCCGTAAGGCTGCCAGCGGGAAAAAGGTCCGGCGCGAAAAACCGGAAAAAGCCCCCAGCGGCGCTCAAAAGACTGCATCCACGGAATCCGGTGCCGAACGCAACTCCTGATACTGTCTAAAGAAACGACAAAAAAATCCGGAAGAACTTCAAAAAATTATAAAAAAGCTTGGCGGCGGCAAGAAACCCGGTATAATAAACGGTAGGAGAAGAATAGGCTTGAGAACAAAGAAAAAGCTCTGGTCAAGGGACGACACCGAATACACGCTGTTGGCCCTGCCGACAGCGGTGTGGTATTTTCTTTTCTGCTATGTGCCGATGTTCGGTATTATTATTGCCTTCAAGGATTACCGGATATCGGGCAGCTTTATCAACAGTATTGTTAAAAGCCGGTGGGTGGGGATTGAAAATTTCAAATTCCTCTTTAGTAATCCTGATATATGGATAATCATCAGGAACACGTTGCTCTACAACGTAGCCATGATAGTCTGCGGTATTGTAATCCCCGTAAGTCTGGCCATTATTATCAGCGAACTTCGCAGCAGAAAACTCGCGAAAGTTTATCAAACCATCCTCTTTTTCCCTTATTTCCTGTCCTGGGTTGTGGTGTCCACCGTGGTATGGGCCTTCCTCAGCTACGATATGGGTATGATCAACATGGCAGCCCTGGACCTTGGCCTTCCCCAGCACAACTGGTATACTGACCGGGCCTTTTGGCCGGGCTTCCTCATCTTTATGAGTCAGTGGAAGGGGGTGGGCTACGGGACCGTTATCTACCTGGCGGCGATTACATCGGTAGACAAAACGGTCTACGAGGCCGCCATTATCGACGGCGCTACCAAGTGGCAGCAGATTACGAAGATTACCCTGCCGATGATAAAAACCGTTGTCGTGCTGATGTTTATCCTTTCTGCGGGAAGGATCTTTTATTCGGATTTCGGGCTTTTCTTCCAGGTTCCCCGGGATTCCAATTCCCTGTACCGGGTTGTGTATACCATTGATGTGTTTGTGTACAAGCAGCTCCGGTCTTCCACGGTCGGCATGGCCTCCGCCGCAGCGCTGCTCCAGGCGGTTATCAGTTGTTTCACCATTCTTCTGGTGAATCAGATAGTCAGAAAGATAGACCCCGACTCGGCGATGATCTAGGAGCGGTCCTGTGAACAGTAACGATAGCGGCATATCGCGCCTTACCCGAATCGGACCCTTTACCAACGCAGTTTTCAACCTGCTGTTGATAATGTTGACCGCGGTCTGCCTGATCCCCATTCTTCTGGTTGTGGCCATTTCCTTTTCCGATCAAACGACGGTGCAGGAATCCGGCTACCGGCTGATCCCACGGGTGGTTTCTTTTGAAGGCTACAAGTTCCTCTACGAACAGTGGACTATGATATTCCGCACCCTGGGCATGTCCCTGTTTGTTACGATAGTGGGTACGATTCTTGGGATCATACTTACCACGTCCATGGGCTATATACTTTCCCGTTTTGAATACCGGCTGCAAAAATTCTTTACCTGGCTGGTTTTTATCCCCATGGTTTTTAACGGCGGCCTGGTCTCAACCTACTTTGTCATCAGTCAGTTTTTGGGACTCCGCAATTCGCCTTGGGCGCTGATCCTGCCGCTCTGCGTTTCCTCGTTCAATGTGATAGTCTGCAAGACCTTTTTCCGCTCCACCATTCCCGATTCGGTGGTGGAATCCGCGAGGATAGACGGTGCCAGCCAGTTTACGATTTACTTCCGTATTGTGCTGCCCCTGTCCCTTCCGGTAATCGCTACCATCGGCCTGTTTTTGAGCTTTGCCTACTGGAACGACTGGTTTCAGGCCATGCTGTACATTGACGATATGAAGCTGTACACGCTCCAGGCCTTCCTCAACAGGCTTCTTACGGATATTAACGCCATGGCCCAGCAGGCCCTTATCCTGGGGGCTTCTCAGGCGGAAATGATCATGAG
>JAIRRU010000004.1 GCA_031255815.1 Treponema sp.
CCCCCTGATCCTCATTTCCTCGATTTGGGGGCGGCGGTTGTACCAGGCCCAGACCGCCCAGCCCACGGTGTTGTAGATAGCCGAGGGGTTAAGGTCGTCGAACATAAAGCCCGTGCCGGTTCCCGTTTCCTGGTTAAAATTCTCCACCGTGTCGGCAAGGCCCCCGGTATTGCGGACAATGGGCGGGGTGCCGTAAACCAGGGAGTACATCTGGTTCAGGCCGCAGGGTTCGTAGCGGCTGGGCATGAGGAAGAAGTCGCTTCCCGCTTCCACCAGGTGGCTCAGATCCTCCTGGTAGCCGATCCGGGCCTTAAAGTTTGAAAGCCGGGAGGAAAGGCTCCGCAATTCGTTTTCGCACCAGGGGTCTCCGCTGCCCAGGAGCAGCATCCGCACCTTCATGTCCCGGCAGATAGGCCAGGCGGAACCGTAGCCGGGGCCGAAGAGTTCCCCCACCCCCTTCTGATCGGTCAGCCGCGTGACCATGCCGATGAGCGGCGCGTCCTCTTCCGGGGGAAGGCCGAATTCCTTCTGCAGCAGCGCCTTGGCGGCCTTTTTGCCTTCCTTCAGGTTTTTTACCGTGTAGGGCAGGGGGATGTGGGGATCCTTCGCGGGGTTCCAGACGTTCGTATCAATACCGTTGAGGATCCCCGAATAATCGGCGGAACGGTAACGGAGCACCCCGTCCAGGCGGAAGCCGTGGGCCTGGGTTTTGGTCTCTTCAGCGTAGTTGGGGGATACGGTATTGAGCTTGTCGGCGCTGTAGATCCCGGCTTTAAGGAGGTTCATCATGTTCCAGTCTTCAAAGCCGGCATTGTAAAATACGTCCCAGCCCATGTTGGTATAGTTGTAGTTGTCCTTGCTGTAAATGCCCTGGTATCCCAGGTTGTGAATGGTAAGCACCGACGAAGTTTGCGCGAATTCCCCCCCGGGCCCCAGGGGCCGTTCCCAGAATTTGAGAAACACCGGAGCCAGGGCGGCCGGCCAGTCGTGGGAGTGGAGGATGTCCGGATACCACTTTATCTTGCGGCAGAGTTGGAAAACGGCGCGGCAGAAAAAGGTGAAACGCCGGGGGTTGTCGAGAAAATCGGGTTCCCAGGGCGTACCGTAGATCCCGTCCCTGCCGAAGAAATTCTCATGATCGATAAAGTAGACCTTTACGGGGTTCTTCTCCGGCGAACCGGGCATTTCGGCGGTGTAGACGGCGCACCATTCCTCCCCGCCTCCCACCGGAACCCCCATGGCTCCCTCAAGGCGGCCGAGCTCTTCCCGGTTTATGCTGTAGTAGCGGGGGATAACGATCCGCAGCTCGTGCCCCAGCTTTGCCAGGGCGAGGGACAGGGCGGAAACCGCGTCGGCAAGCCCGCCGGTCTTCGCGTAGGGGACCGCCTCGCTGGCGGCCATAAGTATTTTCATTGCTAGAAACTCTCGACCGTCGTCAAACCGTTGTCTTTAACAATTTTAAGACCCTTATCATGATCGGCCAGTTTGAAGATTACCACCGCTTTCCCCACCTTGCCTTCCAGGGAGGCGTAGAGGTACTCGATATTTACCTGTGACTCCTGGAAGAGTTCCATAATTTTGGCAAGACTGCCGGGAACATCGTCTATTTCCACCGCGGCCACATCGGAAACGCGGGTGGTAAAACCCCCGCGGGTCAGCGCCTGGAGGGCGTCGCCGGTCTTATCCACGATGAGGCGCAGGATGCCGAAATCCGCCGTATCCGCGATGCTGATGGCCCGGATGTTTATCCCCGCGTAAGCCAGCGTCCGGGTTACTTCCCCCAAACGCCCCGCGTTGTTTTCAAGAAATACCGATATCTGCTTAATGCCCATGTTTCTTACTCCTTCCTCAGTTTAACATGAAAAGCGGCCGGAGGCCATACGAAAGATCGCGTCTTTCACTCGCCGCCGGCACGCCCCGCCCGCCAGTTTGCCGCGCTTCGCGCGCAAAAGCCCCGCAGAACGCCTCCCGGGCGCTTGCCCCGCGAACCGCGCCGGGCCCAAGGCCCGCAGGGCAATCGGGTTTTGCGGCGCAAGGCGCCGAAAAACCCGCAAGCGCAAAGGCTTCTAAATCTTCCGCCGGTCAATAACCCTTTTAGCCTTGCCAATGGAGCGTTCGATGGTCTTGGGCTCTACCAGTTTTACCTTCAGGCCGATCTGGAGTTTTGACTTCATTACCCCTTCTATCTTTGCCCGCAGCGCCTCAAGCCCCCTGGTTTCGTCGCTGAAGAATTCCTTCTTCACCTCCACCTGGAGTTCCACCTCGTCCAGGCGGCTTTCCCCCCGGTCGATCACGATAAGGTACTGGGGCTCGGTGCCCTCAATCTCGATAAGGGCCTGCTCTATCTGGCTGGGGAAGACATTGACCCCCCGGATGATCAGCATGTCGTCGGTGCGGCCGAAAAGCCGGTGCATCCTCACGGTGGTTCTGCCGCAGGAGCAGGGCTCGCGCATCAGGTAGGTAATATCCCTGGTACGGTAACGGAGCAGGGGAGTGCCTTCCTTGGTAAGGGTGGTAAAGACCAGTTCCCCCTTTTCCCCGTCGGGCAGAACCTTGCCGGTTTCCGGATCGATGATCTCCGGGTAGAACAGATCCTCGTTTATGTGAAGCCCGTCCTGGGCCTCGCACTCGAAGGAAACCCCCGGGCCGATGATCTCCGTAAGGCCGTAGATGTCGTAAGCCTTCATCCCGTAGCGGCTTTCGATCTCCTTCCGCATGTTCTCGCTCCAGGGCTCCGCCCCGAAACAGCCCTTGCTGATGGGAAGTTTGCGGAGATCGAG
>JAIRRU010000021.1 GCA_031255815.1 Treponema sp.
TAAAAGTTCCCACCGTAGTGTTATCCACCATACAGCTAAAACTCGCGGTGCCGGGGCCGGAGAAATTATCGGGGGCGGTAACAACGGTTCTGCTTCCGTTTGAGTCCTCGTAATACCAGCCTAATAAAAAGTTGTCGTTCCATCCGGGGATGGAGGAAAAGGGAGTGGAAGTATTCATCGTTAGGGTAAGACTGGGCGGCGGATCGCCTACGCCAATGGATTGATTCTGGCTCGACCATCCGACTCTGTCGGGCGTAATAAACTCATCGGCGTTCATCGTGAAGGATACGGAATTTTTCCGGCCCGCCCGGATTTCCACCTGGGGCTTTTTCTCCCGGGCGGCCAGGGCGGAACCGTATTGGGCGGTGACCACGATATCCCAATACCCCGGTTCAAGTTCCACGGTAATCATCCTTTCCCGGGTCGGGCCCACGGAAAAGTTTCCGCCGGGCTGGTAAAAATCGAGGGTGTAGCTCATATCGCCGCTTATTTCTTCCGGCAGATGTACGGCCCGGGCCCTTGCGAGGTTCCGGGCCGGCGGCTTGGCCCCCGGCAGGGTAATGGTGAGGGAGCCCTTCTCGTCCCCGGGATCCTGGGGGAAATCGCAGGCCAGGATGCAGAGAAGCGCCAGGACAAGGCCGGCTGCTTTGGGGGCGGCACGAGCCGGGACAGGGGTCCTCATTTTTTGCTCCTTACCAGGGCCTCTGCCCCGGCAGCCCGCTCCGCCAGATAGGTTTCCAGGCCCCGGCGGACAAGCTCTTCGGGCATCTGTTCCGCGTCAATGTTTTGACGGGCCGCCAGACTTTGAATCTGTTCCCCAAAGCCTTTGGGAACGCTGATTTCCATATAGTTTTTCAAATAAAAGCTCTCCTTTTTCATAGAATTATATTAGGCTACACTTGTAGTCTGGTCAATCATTTCCTGTAAACCGCCCGCCGTTGCTGTTTTTGTCTCCCCCTTTGTGGTACAATGAGGGTGAAAAGAGAAACCATGCCCAGACGAAAAGACGAATCCGGCAACACCGAAACCCTCAGAAGACGCATCTCCCCCGAATTAAAACGGCTCTGCAACGAAGCCCGCCTGGCCGGGGCGCACCGGCGTATGGCGGAATCCTCGTTTGTCGGGTATTTGATCGAGATAGGCCTCGAAAAATACCGGAACGCCATCCTCCCGCTGGAACAGGGGCGGGAAACCGAAGAGCCGGAAAATCCGTAAAATCCGAAGCGCTGCTCCTTCCCGTCTCCCCCGGGGGATTATCATTATCCTGGCCGGCTCCGGCAAAATCACCCTCGAAATTTAAGGGATCCGGCAAAAAAAGCGAAAAAAGAACGGTTTTTCGTGAAAGATTCGGGAGGGCTTGCTTTTCGGGCGGCTTGGGGTAAAATCCGTTTATGGGATCCGGTTCATGAGCCATTCGCTGCTTGCGGAAAATGAGGGGAAGCGTCTCTCCCTCGGTCTGCCCTGGCTTTGCTGTTTTGCCCTCTTCACCGCCTGGCAGATAGGGGTGTTCAGCTATTCCGGCTCGGCCCTGGCGGTGGAAGGCCGGCTGCCCCTGGGCGTTGACGAAGGCAACTTTACGCCCCTTATCTCCCTGGGCTACATCCTTTCCATTGCCTGGATGCTGGTCTTTCCCCGGAGGATCGTATGGGGGGAGCGGATTGCGGCGGGCGCGGCGCTGCTTGCGGCTCTGGCCCTCTGCCTGCCCATGCCCCATGAGGCGCGGACATTGATCTTCCTTGCCCAATTGTTCTGCTGCTGCCTGATGATCGGTTTTGAAACCGCCCTCATTGTCGGGCTTTTCAGCGAGGAGACCGCGGTTAAGCATCTTTTGGCCGCCTACGGCCTGATTTTCATACTCGCCGCCCTGATGCAGAACAACTTTTTTGAAGTTCCCTATTGGGCCTTCCGGTACTTCAACGCGGCGGCCCTGGTTCTGCAGCTCCTGTTCTACTGGAAACTGCCCGGCAATGTCTGGCCCGAATACGCGGGGAAAAAGAGCGCCCTGGCCTGCCCGGCACGGCTTTTCGCGGGGCTTTTTACCCTGTGTTTTTTGGGCAATATCCTGATCTCCTTCGGCATTTCGGTGGCGGAAAACGTGGAACACGGTTTGTTTGCCTTTTATACCTCCTTCGCGGTCTTCGCCATTGCCGGATACACGCTCCTGCGGTGTTTCGGTCTTTCACCTCTGCGTTTCGCCTCGATTTCGGTGCTTGTGTCGGTAACGGGTTTTGTCTTCGTGATTGTTACGCTCTACGTCCCCGCGCTGGCGCTGCCTGCCTGCGTACTGCTTGGCCCGGGAAGCGCCGCCTGTATTTTGATTCCCTATTACGGCGTGGTGATGAGCAAACGTTACCCCTCGCGCTTTATTTCTCCGGCCATTATCGGGATCTCCTTTGCGGCGTCGGTGCTGCTGCTTGCCTGGCTTATTGAAGCCTTCCGGGAAAACACGATGCTGCTGTACACCCTGTATCTCGCCATTGCCGTGGTGATGGCGGCAGTGTATCTATTCCTGGAGCCCTACCTTTTGTACTCTTTCCGGGGCAGACCCCTTATCAGCGAGGAGGGGATCGCGGGCCTTGCCCGGAGGGAGGCGGCCGGGGAAAACGCCGAAGCGCCGGAAGCCGGGCCGGCCTTGACGGAAGCCCCCTTGCTGACGGAGCATCAGCGCAACCTTAGCGCCAACGCCTTTGACAAATTGAGCGCGAAAGAACTGGCCGTTGCCGAACTTCTGATGCAGGGTTTCAGGTACGAGGTTATCTGTTCCCAGCTTCATATCAGCAGAAACACCGCGTACTGGTACCGCAGGCAGCTTTTCGACAAGCTGCAGATCGCTTCGGTACAGGATCTGTTCGCCCTGGCTGAAAAAC
>JAIRRU010000106.1 GCA_031255815.1 Treponema sp.
TTGCCTGCACGGGCTTTCCCGAATGCCGGAACACCAAATCCGTTCCCCTGGCCAAGTGCCCCAAATGCGGCGGGGACATCGTTGCCCGCAGAACCAAGGGCCGGGGCAAGGAATTCTACGGCTGCACCAACTACCCGGACTGCGACTTTATCAGCCATTTCAAACCGATAAACCAGAAATGCCCCAAGTGCGGACACTTCATGGTGGAAAAATACGACAAGAAAAACGGCGCCCACAAGGGCTGCATCAACCCGGACTGCGACTACCTGCACAGCGACGATGATGAAGAGAAGCCGGTCTTCAGGGATGAGGGGAACGAGGGTGAATAAGAAAACAGGCGCGGTGGCGGAGTACCTTTCCTACCTGGCCTCGGTGCGGGGGCTGTCCCCAAAAACCCTCGAAGCCTACGGCAAGGATCTTGAGCATTTTAGTAACTACTGCGCCAACGCGGGGATACAGCCGGAAGCGGCAAGCCCCCACGAGGTGCGGAGTTTTATCGCCGACCAGAGCGCCGAGGGCATTGCCTCGGTAAGCGTGAACCGCGCCCTTTCCTCCATCCGGGGCTACTACCGCTGGCTTATCCGTTTCGGCATCCGGGAGGACAACCCCTGCGGGGATCTGCGGAACCTCAAGACGCCCGGGAACCTGCCCGCCTTCCTCTGGGAAGAGGAGATGGCGAGCTTTGCCGCCCTTCCCGATACCGCCGGAATCCTCTGGCCCGCCCGGGACAAGGCGCTTATCCTGGTCATGTATTCCGGCGGCCTGCGGATCTCGGAACTGGCCGCCCTGTCCCTTAAAAAGCTTGATCCGGATTTCGGCGGGGGAAGGGTGATTGGCAAGGGCGGCAAGGAAAGGCAGGTGTTTTTTTCCGCCGAAGCCCGGGAAGCCCTGGCGGACTATCTGCCGGAGCGGGAGGCAAGGCTCAAGGCCCTGGGGCCGGGCGGCAAGGGCCCCGCGGAGAGCCTCTTTGTCAACCGCAAAGGCGGGGCCATTTCCGTCCCCGGCCTGCGCTGGATCATCGCCCGTTACGCCGAAAGATCCGGCCTGGGGAAGAATATACACCCCCACAGCCTGCGCCATAGTTTTGCCACCCATCTGGTAAACGCCGGCTGCGATATCCGGGTGGTGCAGGAACTCCTGGGTCACGCCAGCCTGTCCACCACCCAGCGCTACACCCATGTGGACATGGAACGCCTGAGAAAGGTATACGCCAAGTCGCATCCCCACGCGGAGAGGAAACCATGAAGAAACACGGCCGGAAACTTGCTTTGAACAACCTAAAGATCAGATCCACCACGGTTCTCGCGGTAAGGCGGGACGGCAGGGTCGCCATGGCCGGGGACGGGCAGGTAACCCTGGGCGAAACGGTGATGAAGAACAACGCCCGCAAGGTACGCAGCCTCCTGGACGGCAAGGTTCTCTGCGGTTTTGCCGGAGCCACCGCCGACGCCTTTACCCTCTTTGACCGCTTTGAGGAGAAGCTTAAGGAATACTCAGGCGATCTCCTCCGGGCGGCGGTAGAGCTTGCGAAGGACTGGCGCATGGACCGGACTCTCAGGCGGCTTGAGGCCATGCTCCTGGCGGCGGATCGATCCAGGATACTCCTCATCTCCGGAACCGGGGATGTCATAGAACCCGCCGGAGACGCCCTGGCCATCGGTTCCGGGGGGAACTACGCCTACGCCGCGGCCCTGGCCTACCTTGAGGGGAGCGCTTTTTCCGCGGCGGAGATAGCTGAAAAGAGCCTTAGGATAGCGGGGGACATCTGCATTTATACCAACGGGCACATTACCCTGGAGGAATTGTCATAATGGGGGATCAAATAGTGACTGATAAAGACATGGAACGCTTAACGCCCAGGGAGATTGTGGCCGAGCTGGACAAGTACATCGTGGGGCAGAAGAAAGCCAAGCGGGCCGTGGCGGTAGCCCTGCGTAACCGCATCCGCCGGCTCAAACTGGATCCGGAATTCCGGGAAGATATCGCCCCCAAGAACATCCTGATGATAGGCCCCACCGGGGTGGGGAAGACCGAGATTGCCCGCCGGCTTGCCAAACTTGCCGGTTCCCCCTTTGTCAAAGTGGAAGCCACCAAGTACACCGAGGTGGGCTACGTGGGCCGGGACGTGGAATCCATGATCCGGGATCTGATGGCCGCCGGAGTCCAGATGGTTAAGCAGGAGATGCAGGAGAGCGTAAAGGCGGAGGCGGAGAAACGGGCCGAGGAAGCTTTGCTGGATCTGCTCCTGCCGGGAAGCGGGAAAAAGGCCAAAAATCCCAAGGCAAAACCCGTGCCGGTGGTACGCCCCTTTGCCTTTAACAAGCCCGGGGAACCGGGGCTTATGGGCGCGGCCATTCAGGTGGGCATTCCCGTCTTCAGGAAAAGCGGGAAGGAAGGCGAGCCTCTTGCCGGGGAGCTTCCCGAAGGGGCCTTCGCCGAAAACACCGCCGCCGATGCCCCGCCCGCCGGGGAGAAGGGGAAAGAGGAGTCCGGCAAGGACAGTTCCACCCGGGAAAAATTCCGGATCATGCTGCGGGAAGGGAAACTTGAGGACAGGACTGTCGAATTCCAGATCCAGCAGAGCCCCCAGTTCCCCTCCTTCGAGATGATGGGCGCGGGCATGGAGGAATTCGGGGCCAGCATTTCCGAGCTGGTAGGGGCCCTGGGCGGAACCCAGAAGAACAAGGTCATGTCGGTTAAGCGGGCCAGGGAGATACTGATCGGCGAGGAAGCGGAAAAGCTCATAGACCGGGATCGGGTAAGCGACGAGGCCCGGCAGCGGGTGGAGGAAACGGGGATCGTGTTTATCGATGAGATCGACAAGATCGCCGTAAGGGGCGAACGGGGCGGCGGGGGCCCCGACGTGAGCCGCGAGGGGGTGCAGCGGGACATCCTTCCCATCGTGGAAGGCGCGACGGTTACCACCAAGTGGGGCCCGGTGAACACGGATCATATCCTCTTTATCGCGGCCGGAGCCTTTAACGTGAGCAAGCCCTCGGATCTTATCCCCGAACTCCAGGGCCGTTTCCCCCTGCGGGTCGAACTGGATTCCCTGGGAAAGGACGACTTCCTGCGGATCCTTACGGAGCCTAAAAACGCCCTGACCAAGCAGTACACCGGCCTCCTTGCCACCGAGAATATCACCATCGAGTTTACCCCCCAGGCGGTGGAGCGCCTGGCCGCCCTGGCGGCGGAGGTGAAAACCCGGCTGGAGAATATCGGCGCCCGCCGGCTCCACACGATTATGGAGAGCCTTCTGGAGGAGCTTTCCTTCGAGGCTCCGGACATCGCCCCGGCGAATATCCCCGTTACCGCCGAGTACGTGGACGACAAGCTGAGCGATCTGGTGAAGGATCAGGATCTGGGCAGGTACATCCTGTAGCGGCGTTTTCAGGGAAGCCGCGGGCCCGCGGCCCGGAGCCGCATACGCCCGTATTAGGGGCAGACGCTAATCAGCCCTAAAGAAAATGCCGATGAAGTAAAGAGAGGGTAAGAACTGTGATACCGAATACTTTTGACAAGACCGTGGATCTCCTGCACCGGGCTATGGACGCGAGCCTTGTCCGCCGGGACGTGATCGCCAACAACATGGCCAACGCCAACGTGCCCAATTTTAAGCGCTCCACCGTAAATTTCGAGAGCGAGCTGAAGCGGGCCCTGGATACGGAGCGGACGCGGCCCCCCCTGGAGCTTAATCTGACCGATTCCCGGCACATACCCGGCTGGCGGCCCAGGGATTACCGGGACGTGCAGGTAAGGCGGGTTCTCGATTACACCAGCACTTACAACAACAACGGGAACAATGTGGATCCCGAACAGGAACTTATGCTGGCCCTGGAAAACCAGATGAGCTACACGCTTCTGGCCCAGTCCGCCGCCTTTGAATTCGGCCAGATAAGCCGGGTATTACGCTAGGAGCTAAGCTATGGGTATCTTTAGTTCAATCGGAATAGCGGCCACGGGGATGAGCGCCCAGCGCCTCCGCAGTGATGTAATCGCCGACAACATGGCTAACGCCTCTACCACGCGCACCGCCGAAGGCGGGCCTTTCCGCCGGAGCCGGGTGATCATGCGGCCCCGGGTGGAGAGCCCCTACTGGCGCTCCCCCTTCCTGCCTGACACGCTGGACAACGGCATAGGAAAGGGCGTGCGGGTAGCGGAAGTGCAGAAAGACTACGCCGCGGAAAACCGGCTGGTCTACGATCCCACCCATCCGGACGCCATAAAGACCGGGCCCCGGCAGGGATACGTGGAAATGCCCAACGTGGATATTGTTA
>JAIRRU010000155.1 GCA_031255815.1 Treponema sp.
CTTTCGGATCTCAATTCCCCTGTTTTAAGGCGGCTCTTTACCGCCGCGCCGGGAACCTACACCCATTCGATCATGGTGGCGAACCTGGCGGAGGCGGCCTGCCAGGACATCGGCGCCAACCCCCTCCTGGCCCGGGTAGGGGCCTATTACCACGACATCGGGAAGATGGACAACCCGGACTACTTTGTGGAAAACCAGACGGCCTACAACAAGCACGACGACATTGCCCCCCGGCTTTCCGCCACGGTTATCCGCAGCCATGTCAAGCTGGGAGCGGAAAAAGCCCGGGCCCTGGGGCTCCCCCAGGCGGTGATCGACATCATCAGCGAACATCACGGTAACTCGGTGATCACCTGGTTTTACAACAAGGCCCTTAAACAGGAGGGCGCCAGGGGCGGGGCCAAAACCGGGGTGAACGTGGAAGACTTCAGCTACCCCGGAACGCCCCCCCGATCCCGGGAATCGGCGGTGGTGATGCTGGCCGATGTCAGCGAGGCCGCCTCCCGGACGCTGGAAAAACCCAACGCCTCCAAACTGGAAAAATTCATCCAGGAACTGTTCAGCGCCAAAGTCGAACACGGGCAGCTTGCCCAGTCGGAACTGACCTTCCGGGATCTGGAAACCATCAAAATGGCCTTCGTCCGGGTGCTGGCCGGGTATTACCATTCCCGGATCGAGTATCCCAAACTGGATAAAGACCTCCTGAGCCGGGAACACGGAGCGGCCCTCAAAGAACAGCCGGGTCAAAAGGATCCGGCGGCCCCGAAGGAACAGCCGTCCCCAAAAGATCCGGCGGCTCCAGGGGAACAGCCGCCCGCCGGGGGGGAGGGATGAACCGGGTCGAGATAAGCGCCGGGGAGATTCCCTTACCTGCCTGGGCGGGGGCGGCGGAGCGCTTCGTTCTGAGGATCCTCGAAAAAATAGGCCGGGACGGCTGGGATCTGTCCCTGCTCTTCTGCAACAACGCCTGCATCCGTTCCCTGAACGCCCGGTACCGGCAGCGGGACGAGCCTACGGACATTCTCTCCTTCCCCATGGGGGAAACCCTGGAAGGGGAGGAGGGGGAGCCGCGCTACCTGAGCGGGGACATCGTTATTTCCCTGGAAACCTGGATGGAAAACGCCCGTTTTTTCGGCATAGCCCCGGACGAGGAGTTACGCCGCCTCCTTATCCATGGTATCCTGCATTTGGACGGCATGGATCACCTGACCAACGAAGAGACGGAGCCCATGCTCCTCCTGCAGGAAGAGATACTGAAATCCCTGCCGGGGGAACGTATCCTGCCGCTTTCCGGGCCCGGGAATTCTTTAACTGAAAAGGAAACGTATGAGTTCGGGTTTTATTGACGGAGTAACCGGCGGCCTGTCCCGGTTTTTCAAAAAATCAGGCTCTTCGAAGGCGGGCTCCCCGCCGATCAACCAGAAAACCATCAGATCCCTGGAATCCGACAAGAAGGAGATGATCCAGGGTATTGTCGAACTGTCCGGCACCACGGCCAAGGAGGTGATGGTTCCCCGTACCGATACGGTGTTCCTTTCGGTTGACGATTCCCGGGACGAACTGTTGGCCCGTATCGCCGAAAGCGAACATTCCCGGTTCCCGGTTTTTGAGGAGACCCTCGACAAGGTAATAGGCATACTCTACGTTAAAGACGTACTCAGAGCCCTGGTGAAGGAGGAGCCCTTCGATTTAAGGAAGCTGCCCCGCAAGCCCTTCTTCGTGCCGGTATCCATGCATATCGACCGCCTCCTGCGGGAACTCCGGCGGCGCAAGGTTCATATCGCCGTGGTGGTGGACGAGTACGGCGGGGTTGCGGGGATCGTCTGCATGGAAGATATCATCGAAGAGATAGTGGGGGACATACAGGACGAATTCGACCACGAAACCGAGGATATTCTTAAACTGGGGGAGGGAAACTGGCTCTGCGACGCCAGGGTGAACCTGGAGGATCTTTCCAAAGAACTGGGCCTGGAACTCCCGACAGAGGATTTCGATACCTTGGGGGGTTTTGTTTTCGACCTCTTCGGAAAGATCCCGGTTCGCTACGAAAAAGCCACGTACCAGGGGAACAACTTTATCATCCAGGAAATGGACGGGCACAAGATCAATTCGGTTAAAATAATCCTGAAAAACGAGGAGGAAGCCTCATGAGAGGGAAGCCCGTCCCGGCGGGACTTGTGTTCCTTGTTCTCTTTGCCTTCTTCCATGGGACGGGGCCGGAAGCCCAGAGTTCCCTGAACGCGGCCTCCTGGTATGAACGGGGCCGGGCGGCCATGCTGGAAGAGGACTGGTACAGCGCGGCGGAAGCTTTTATGGAGTGCCTCAGCCTCAACTCCGCCCACGCGGAGGGGACTTTTGCCCTGGCGGAGTGTTACTACGAGCTTGAGGAATTTGACGAGGCCCTCGTCTGGGTACGGAAGGCCCGGCTTCTGGCCCGGGGGGATATGTCGGTGGCCAACCTGGAAGTCTCCACCCTCATTGCCCTGGGCCGCCTGGACGCCGCCCAGTCCCTTATCCGGGACATCCTTTCCCGGGAACCTTACAATCGGGAGGCCCTGTTCGCCTCCGGAGAGATGGAAGTCGCCCGGGGGCAGAACGCCGAGGCGGCCCTGCGTTTCCGGGAGGCGGTGCGCCGCTACCCCGACGATCGGCGGCTCCTCATCTCCCTGGCCCTGGTGCTGGGATCTCTGGGGGACCAGGAGAACGCCCGCTCTTACATTGAACGGGCACTGGAACGGCACCCGGAGGATTACC
>JAIRRU010000180.1 GCA_031255815.1 Treponema sp.
CCCTGGCTTTTTGCCCGGCTCCAGCCTGGCTTTGCCAAGATTTTTGGTGTCCGGGAAGTTTCGGCGTAAGGTTTGTGTGTACCGTTCGTGGCTCAATTTCCTGGCAGTCCGGTAAAGCCGGTGAACTTATCAGACATTTTAGCCTAATCAGCCTGCAGGTAAGGTCAGAAACCGGGGGCGCTTCTTAAGGGCTGTCGGTTTCAACTTCCGCGGGGCTGGAAGGGGGAAACAGGTTTTCCAGCGTGTTCTTTATCCCGCTTTTCGCCTCCTCCGGGGCGCCGGATTCGGTTTCCTGGTACTCTTCCTCGGTTTCGGGGGCGTAGTATTCCGGTGAAGCCCGGGGGCCGACGAAGGAGAGGAGATGCTGCTGATCGAAAAGGGCGATCAGCTCGTCCCCCTGGGCCCGGGTCAGGTAGAGCATTACATCCAGCGAATCCCGCTTAAAGTCGTCCCCCAGGCTTAGCACGTCCGGGGAGGCCTGCATGTTCACGGTAAAGTAGGGGCTGGTCTTCTTGAACTGATAGCCCAGTTCCATAACGGGAAAGGATCGGGAATTCATGAAAAGGCTGGTATTAACCTGCCCCCCCTCGGTCTTACCGTCGAATCTTCCGTAAACCCGGCGGGCCCGGGCGCCTTTCAGGTTCAGCTCCCGGGAACTGTAGTCTTTCTTGTAGCGTTCCAGGGCGGTAATAAACTGAAGGCGGTCTGTTTTTTCCCAGTATTGCCTGAAGGTTAGGGTTTGGTACTTAAACTCCAGGTACACCTCGTCGGTTCGGGGTACAAAATAGACGTTAATGTCTTTTCTTTCCAGGGAGGAAGACAGCAGTTTCTGAAACTGCCCGGTAATGGCGCCCACGGAAACGGGATCCAGATCGGCGATAAAATTGGGATGGGAACTCCGCACGCGGGTGGCGCGCCTTTCAAAGCTGGCACAGGAAATCAGCAAAAAGGGTAACAGAAGAAGCGGAAAAACACGTTTCATACCCACAGTATGCCCTGGTTTGCCGGTTCAGGCAAGGGCCCGTCCTTTTCGGTAACATTTCAAAATGAGGCATCCGCGGTGCCTGGACTCAGGGTTTAATACCCTCAGAACGCCCTGAAGCTCCCCCGCGAATAACCGGGCGAAGGGGGCGCTCGCTAAAAGAAGAAGAAGGCAAAGGCGGCAAAGAGGGCGAAGAACAGGGTGTTGGCTATCTTTATGGCGGGCATCCTGGCCCGCACCAGTTCCGAAAGGGCCATGGCCTGCTTACCCTTGTGGCAAAGGATGACCAGCAGGGCGGGGGGCAGGGCGGCGGCGGCGGTATAGCAGAGGAAGGCCGAAAGGGCAAGGGCGAAGCTGCCCGTGTTGGTTCTGAGCAGGTAGAGGATCGTCGCCAGGTAGATCTGCCCGGTGCAGAGGAACTCCCCGGCGGAGACGAAGACCCCCAGGACGAAGATGGCGGCCATGAGGTACCGGGGGCTCCCTTCCACCGTTTTCCGGATGACGGCATGGTTAAAGCGCCGCAGCGCCTGGGGAAGCTGCACCCGGATGGCCCCGTAATTTTCCCGGCGGGCGTTGATAAAATCCAGCAGGTTGAGCAGGCAGAGCAGCAGGGACAGGGCTATTACCACAATCCTGACCAGCCCTTGGGCGGCGAGGAAGAGCGCCGGATCCAGGGATCGGGCGAGGGTAAAGAGGATCAGCCCCAGGGCAAGATAGGTAAGGAGCTTGCTGGCTACATAGGAAAGCCCCAGGGGAAGGACATGGGCGTTTTTCGCCGCCAGGAGGGAGAGGAGCAGGAGGAGCATAGAAATGGAACAGGGGTTAAGCCCCCCCAAAAGGCCGGCCAGAAAAACCGCGGGCAGTTCCAGCCAGCCCAGGGCGCGGATCTCCCCCCCTTCGTTGGGGAAGCTAAAGTTCAGGGCTTTGCCCGAGGCCAGAACTCCCAGCACGCCGCTTTGGATATTCGAGTAACCGGAAAGGTAACCTTCTGTGTAAAAAACGATGGGGACGATCTGCTCGTTGTCGGGAACCTGGTAAGCCTCGAAGAACTGCCGGGCCGCGGCAAGGCCCTCATTTTCGGCCACGTTGTAGTAGATCACCCTGACGGGGGAAGGGCCCTCCTGGAAAAGATTGACGGATTCGGGGAGGCGCCCCAGGTAGGCTTTGGCTTTCTCACAGTTTTCGCAGGCGGTGGTAACGAAGGATACCAGCACGGAGTCCCGGGGGCTTAGCGCCGGGTACTCGGGAAGGCCGGCCCCGGATTCCGCCCCTGCCCCGGCAGTTGCCGCCCCGGCGGAGCCGTCAGGCGAAGGGACAAGGATCTCGTTGCGGGCGGACTCGGCCTGGCGGATAAAAAGCTCCCGCAGCCCTTCCTTTATAGCATCCTCGCCGGAAAGGTACTCATCCCCGATGATCAGGATGGGAAAGCGGAGGGAGGAGGTATCTACCCCCGCCTGGGAGGCGTAGTAGCTGAACTGCTGGGCGGTTCCGAGCCGGAACACGTTAAAGCCGCTGTAGAAAACTTCAGGCCGCCCGGGTATATCAGCGGTAGCCTGGTTGAAGAATTCGATAAAATCGGCCTCGTCGCGGCAGAGCTCGCAGGGGTTTTCGTAGGCGTAGTACACCGGAAGACGGACGGGGCGCTCCTCCTCCCCCCAGGCGGAAAACAAGGGGAAGAGCAGCAGGAGGAAGCCGGCCCGCAAAACCGCGCCGGGGTGAAAACCGGGGTCAAAGGAAACCCTGTAACGATGGAGCGTTTCCCAAAACCCGGTTGGTTTCGGAAAATGCTCGTGAAAAAGCGGTCTAAAGCCCGCTTTTTCCCATAAATTTAAGGCAGCTTTCCCAAAAGCTGAAGTTTTGGGAAAGCCTCGATGCTTTTTCATTTTACTCCGCCAAAAAAATCAGCTGCGAGGGGCAGGGGCCGCGCAAAGCCTGCGCCAAAACTTTCCGGACACCGGAAATCTTGGCTAAAGCCAAGCAAAAGCCGGGCTTTAGCCAAGGCCGCCGCTGTAAAAACCCGCGGCGTTCGTGAGCCGGGCGCTTACCCTCTTGTCCCCGCTTTCAGCCTAATCAGCCTGCCGCCTTTTTAATCCTGAGCCGCCGCCCTCCGGCGTATTCCCCCAGATAAGCGGGGCATTTTTCCTCCAGCGCCTCAAGGGAAAGATCGGGATCTTCCCTGAGCAAGAGATCGAGTTCCGCCACCAGCCGGGAAACCACAGCGCTCCGGTGGATAAAACAAGGTTCCGGATCGCGGAAAAACTCTACGCTCTTCTCGATTATCAGTTTTTCAGGAAAACGGAGACTCTGCAAGGGGCCGTCGAAGATCGGCGCCCCCTCCCGGCCGAGGATCTGAACCTCGGGAAAGGATGCTTTCAACATGATCTAAATAATCCTAAAACTCCCCCGCAAACGCAACAGGCTGCCGCCAGTATCTTGCTTGGGCTAAAAGTACGGAATAAGAGAATAGCCGCGAACCACACCAACCGCACGAACTTTTACATCGAAAAAACCGGTACTTCATCTCAATTTCCCTGAGTCCGGGGGGTTAACCCGCTTTAGTGCGGTTCGCGCCCTTCGCGGCTCAATTTTTTGGCAGCCCGGCAAAGCCGGCGGCTTTATCAGACATTTTAGCGTAAACAAGGTGCACGTACCGCCGCGGGCCTTCATGAGTGAAAAACCTTTCGCCGTCCCGGTTCATATCTGGGCGCTGTCAATGGTGGGACAGTAGAACTTTTCGATGTAAGCTACCACCAGGCCGACGCCTTCCCCGTGGCTTACGTAGGGGGGCCTTTCCGGGTTGTACATCCCGTCGGTAAGATCCCGGACCAGCAGGGTGTCATAGCCCCTCCTGAGCATGTTCTTTATGCCGAAGCTCCGGTTAAGGACGCACATATTGGTATGCACCCCCGCATAGATAAGCAGTTTGATACCCCGGGAGGCCAAGGCGGAATGGAGCCGCGCGCCCTCGTCCCCGCAGACCAGATCCCGGGAATGGTCTATGCTTATCTTTTCGCTCTGGCGTTTCCAGACACGCGTGTTCGGCGGGTACTGATCCGCCGAATCGCTGCCCCCGTCGGAATCGTCGATGGGAAGGGGGTGATCCTTTACGGGAACCGGTTCGGAGGCCGGCCCGGCATCCTCTGCCGCCAGAAAGCGCCCGCGCCCCTCCGTTCCCTGGTAGAAATCCATGACGCCCGAGGGGGCGTGCACGACAAGGCTGCCCTTTTCCCTGGCCCGCGCCGCTGTTTCGTTTATCTTTTCCGCCAGGAGGGCGCAGCGACGGCTTGCGCCGCTGGACCAGTGCCTGTCCCACATATCCACGATGATAAACGCCGTTTCGGAGGCCGGGCGCCGGAGCGCTTCCTCCCGAATCTCCCAATCGCGAAGCCCGTCCCGGTAAACGATCCGCTGGCTCCGGGAGACAAAGTTAAAGCAAGGGGGAAACTGTTCTTTTTCGGTCATGCTAAGCCTCTCTGCGTGTCGGTCTTTATGAATAATAGCGATCGATGACTTCCGTAACAATCCGGTGCCAGTCCGCCAGGTTCCGCAAAACGCTCCGTATTTTGCTATTTTTAAGCGGTTGTTGTTTAAAAACTGAAGTTTTTAAACAACTCTATTACCTGTTTCATCGGAAACGAAGTTTCCGCACCAACCGGGTTTTGAAACAAGCTCACCTTACTCTTTAAGGGATCCTATCATCATACCCCGGATAAAGTACTTCTGAATGAAAGGGTAAAGGATCATCATGGGCGCGGCCCCAACAACCAGGACAGCATAGCGAAGCTGTTGAAGCATGTTCTGTAAATTTTCCACCACGTCGCTGTCCATGGAATTCAACATATCTACCGGCATCTGGGCGACAAAAAGGATATCCCGCAGGATCATCTGAAAATTGAAGGTGCTCGCCTTGGTCAGATAGAGCATACCGTTAAAATACCCGTTCCAGATACTTACCGCGTCGAAAAGGACGATTACCGCGATAACCGGAACGGCCAGGGGCAAGGCTATGGTAAAGAAGAAACGCACGTCCCCGCAGCCGTCGATATGGGCCGCGTCCAGTATGCCCGCGGGGAGACTATTCTGAAAGTAGGTTTTGACGATGATCATATTGTAACAGGAAAAACCCACCCCGATAATAAGGGCCCAGCGGGTTCCCACCAGATGAAGATTCCGCATCAGAAGGTAAGTGGGGATCATTCCCCCGGAAAAAAACATGGTAATAACAAAAAAAGTCTGGAAAAATTTGCGGAAAGGAAGATCCTTCCGGGAAAGGGGGTAGGCGGTTAAAAGGACTATGGAAACCCCCACTGTAGTACCTCCGGCCACATAGAGAAGGGAATTGAGGAAGCCCGAACGCAGCAGGGGATAGTTGATGACCGCGTTGTAAGCCGCCAGGGAAAATTCCACCGGCCAGAGAACCACATCCCCGCGGAGTATGGCTTGGGCGGAGCTGAAAGAACAAGCCGCAACATAGACAAGGGGATAGAGGATCGATATACCGGAAAGCCCCAGCCACAAGAGACAAACCAGGTGAAACCATTTGTCCCCGGCGGTAAAGCGGTTCCAAGCGGAACTCTGCGTTTTCCCGTTCATACCCGCCTCCTAAAACATGCCTTCGCCGGAGATAATGTTGGCGATCTTGTTGACCGTTAAAGTCAGGGTAACCCCTACCACATTCTGAAAAAGCCCAATGGCGGTTCCAAATGAATAATCCGCCCGCTGGCCTCCCACTCCAAGGCCAACCTTGTATACATAGGTGCTAATAATCTCCGAGGTGCTCACATTCAGAGGATTCTGGAGAAGGTAGGCTTTTTCAAAACTGAGCCGGGTCAGGATGCTCCCCATAGCCAGGATGAGCATGATCACCACAATGGGTTTAATAGTGGCAAGGTCGATATGGCAGACCCGCTGCCACAAATTCGCCCCGTCGATCATGGCCGCCTCGTGGTAGGTGGGATCCACCGCCGCCAGAGCGCTGATGTAGATAATAGCTCCATGTCCCGTATGCTGCCACACCCCTGACCACACGTTCAGGTGGGGATAGATCATGGCGGAACCCAGAAAGTTTACCGGTTCCATGCCCAAACGGGTAAGAACAAGGTTTACTCCGCCGCTCTGCATGCCCAAAATCTGGGACATGAGCCCCACCAGAATAACTGCCGAAAGGAAATGGGGGGCAAAGGTTATGGTCTGCACGGCCTTCTTGAAACGGGACAGGAAGCAGTGGTTCACAAAAATGGCTAGAACAATCGGAAAAGGAAAACCGGTAACAAGGCCGTAAAGCCCTACCAAAAGGGTATTCCTTAAAATCTGAAGAAAGTTTGGGGAACTGAAAAGACGCTGAAAGTGATAAAACCCCACCCAGGCGCTGCCAAAGATACCCCGCCGGGGGGAAAAGTCTTTAAAGGCCATGACGATCCCGTACATGGGGATATAGTTAAAAATAATAACATAGACAAAAGGAATGAAGAGCAGGAGCAGAAGCCCCCGGGCGTTCATGAGCTTCCGGCCTAAACTGGTCTTTTTCATTAATTTCTCCGGGCCCGGCGGGCGGGCCGCAAAAACAGAATTCCCGCAAAACACCGATTTTGCGGGAATTTCCATAAAAAAGCGATGAAACCTTAAAGCGTTTCGCCGCAAAACTACGAAGCTGTTCCAAAATTTCAGTTTTTGGAACGGGCTTCTACTTTAAATACTTCTGGATGATAGCTGCCTTTTCCCGGGAACCGATCCTGTCCAGATCCGCCAGATAAGCGTTCCATACCGCATCGTTGCTGATATCCCGGGTACCGGTAATAAATTCCACCATATACGAATCCAGGGCGGTTTCGAGGACCGCGTTGATATCCCCGATCCTCCGGGTGTCCGCGGCGCTCATGGGGAGGGGAGGAATGGCCCTGTTCATGGGGGTTCCGTCGGGAATCCGCGCTGTGGCCTGGAGTACGTTCTTAACTTCGTTGTAGGACTTATTAGACTTCATGGCATCCAGGAGGGAAAGATCCCCGGTTCTGAGCCATTCCTGGATCTTGGGTACGTCAATAGCCTGTTCCCCATAACGGAATGCCCGGTTCCGCAGCATGGGAAGTTTTTGGTTCCAGGTATAGTTTACATCCGCGGTAGCGTAGGTTTTGAGTACCTTGTAGGTGGCCTTTTCCCCAATCAGGGAGATTCCGTCGGGATCCGGATCGTCCCAACCGTAACCTTTAGGGCCCAGGTAACTGTCCAGCATAACATCAAAGTTCAGGAAGTAATTGTAAAGGGCCAGGGCCAGCTTGGGATCCTTGCATTTATCGGTTATATACATCCCGGCGCCAAGAATAGACCAGGGCCCCACATCGAAAGAATGTTTTTCGCCGGCAGGGCCGGTTAATACGGGAAGCCACCGGGCGCGGTAATAGTATTCGGTACCGTTGTTATTAGCGGCATTACTCGTGGAGGTGGCAATAATCGGAGTATCCTGGGTGGTCAACGCCTGAAGCTGCTGCCGGGGCTGGCTGAAAGAATCAGGGAGGATAAGCCCTTCCTTGTACCAGCCCGCCAAATGTATAAGGGTATCCCGGAATTCCTTTGCCTTGTACTGTTCAACCACCTGGTTTCCGTTCCGGGCCAACCCGAAATAGTTGATGTTGACAAAGGGCATAAAACTTTTGGCGAAGATGTCCACAAAGATACGGAGGCTGTCCTTCTCGAAAGCTATGGGGATCTCGTCATTCCTGTTCCCGTTACCGTTTACATCGTTATCCCGCACCCAACGGAGATAGGCGGTAAGTTCATCTAAAGTCTGGGGAACCGGCTTCCCGTATGTGTCCATAAAGGGTTTGTAATAGAGGCCCTGGTTGTTCCCGTAACGGCAATGGATACAGTCGTTAGCGCTGGGGAGCGCGTATAATTTTCCATCCGGCCCCCGGAGGATATCGTTGAAAGCGGGGTACTCGTCAAAAGCAGCCTTGATATTCGGGAAGCTCATGGGATCGTATTGATCCAGAGAAACAAAGATCCCTTCATTGGCATAGAAGGCCATATCGGCCATACTCATGCCCCGCATGATCAGATCCGGATAGTCCCCGGTATTAAGCAGCACATTCAGACGCTGAGGCGCATCAGCACCGCTGGACGCGATGAATTCCAGGTTGATCCCTGTGTCGTCCACCACTTTTCGAGTAAACATATTGTCTTTGTAATCATAGCTGGAAACCAGGTTATCGAGACCGGCTATAAAAACGGTAAAGGTAACGTCTCCGTTAGCAAGGGTACCCTTAGCTACCCCCCCAGGAGAGGAAGTCTTTTGGCCGCCGCCAAAGGCAGAGCCGGCCAAGAGACAGATCCCGAACAGAACCGCAATTTTCTTCATACAAAAATCCTCCTCGTGTATTTGCGCTTTCGTATAAAACGAAAACTCCCTTTGTAAAAAATCGCCCGCAAAACAAGCGGCTCCGCGGGCGGGCGCTAAATAAACATGTTCACCGATTAGTATAAATGATACAACCGGAGCGGAAGCCTGTCAACAAAAATTTGTATTAAATTCACCTCGTTTCGCAATGAATTTCATTGACACTTATTTTTCTCATGGTGTATCATATACATGTTTACATTTGAGCTTGTTTAAAACCGGGCGGGTTTTGGAACAAGCCCGTTCCCGCGGGCAGGGGGATAACTGCGAACCGCGCAAACTGCGCCGAGGCGGGTCAAAAAGCTCTTGAACTCAGGGTAATTTGAGTGAAGGGCGGGGCGTTCGGGAAAAGTTCGCGGCGCCAGGGCGCTTCGCGGTTCTTATTGCCGGGTGTTTTAGCCTAACCGGCCCGGCGGCCCGCAACATCTTTAAAAAAACATTTGCGTATGCAAATGCAAGCTCTGCCCCCAAAGCAAGCGGCTTTGCGGGCAGGCACTAATTTAAGAGGCAATCGAATGAATTCAAACCGGTTTTCTGTTTTTACCAAACCCTGGAAGGCCCAGTCCCTGGACGAGCTGGGGGAACTGGTGCGGGACATGGGTTACGACGCGGTGGAGTACCCCCTGCGGGACGGCTTTCAGGTGGGGCCCGGGGACGGGACGGCGGGGATCGTCAGGCTCTGCAAAACCCTGGAGAAGCACGGCGTGGCGGTAACCAGCCTTGCCGCGGGGATCGATGTGCATACCGCCGACGGGAAAGGCGAGGTGGCGGGGGTCAACGAGGCGGTCTTTGCCGGCTGCGGGGAAGCGGGGATACCTATTATCCGGATCTGCC
>JAIRRU010000191.1 GCA_031255815.1 Treponema sp.
TATATCAAGGGAACCGGCTGAATAGTTACAAAAAACTTATTTGCCTTCTTCGGCTTCGCGGATAAATATTAGACTTGTTCAATAACCCGGCTGGTTATTGAACAAGTCCTTGCAAAACGCTCCGCATTTTGCTGTTTTTTAGCGGAAGTTGTTTAAAAACTGAAGTTTTTAAACAACTCTATTCTTACATAAACGCAAAAGACAGAAGATTTGAAGGCCGCTCTGTTCCGTTCGTGTCTGTTCGTGCGGTTCGTGGAAAATAAGCTTGTTCAAAAACCCGGTTGCCTGCTCTGAAGATTCAGCGGATCTGTTGCGCGCGGCCCGGGCTTTTTTTACTGCTTCCGGTTTTGTTTCATGTTTTCTTCAATCTTGTGCATCCAGTATGTCGATATTACTTCGCCGTAGTTTTTTGATTTCTTGTTTTCGCCAATATTCATATGACCGCCTCCGATAACGTAAGTGTCGGGCTTTTCGGTGATCATGTATTTGGGAAAATTGTAGCGGCCTTCGGCGGTTCTGTATTTTTCCATGCAGGCCATTGCCGCTTTGTACCATTCGGAATTTTTTGCGGATTCAAAATGCGATAAGATAAAACACATAAAAATGAGCGAAGCGGTATCCCCGCGGTCAAAGGCCATTGTATCAAAATCAATCAGGCGAACTTTTGAAATAACCGCCTTCACGCTGTAGGTTCCCCCCGGAACATAAAAGTATCCGTACCTTCTGTCAAGCTCCCTGTATTTCTTATCAAATATCCAGGCGGCAATACTTTCAACCTTATCCCTTTCCGTTTTGCCGAGTTTTCCGTACATGCCCGCGAAAAGTATAAAATCATGCGCGTCCGGCAGCGCGATGTTCCCGTCGGCGTATAGCGCGGGGTCTATGATATACTCCCGCCATTCTTTCTTTATACCCCTGTATCCCGAAGCGTCGGCGTATATATCGTAGCGTTTCTGCCTTACAAAATTGTATATTACAGAGATTCTTTTTTTCGTAATATATTTCACGGCAGCTTCGTCCGAAAAACCCAGCATGGGCAGAAAACACGACAGGACCGTCTCGTAATCCCGGTACGAGTATATCTTGCCGAAGGATAATTCTTCTTCACGGGTTTTTTCGATATGTTTATTCAAAAAATCGATTATAAACGACGCGTACCGGGAAAAGACGGGAATTGTTTTGGACAGGCCCAATACGCAGCATTTCCCCAGTATGTTTTCCATGCGGTAATCGTGACTGCCGTGTATTTCTCCAAGATCGGTATTCTCCCACCTTGGCCGCAATAGTGAAAGCCAATACTGAACCTCGTAGTTCTCCAGAAATTTTTCTATGTATCTTTTTTCCTTTGTCAAAATATACTTGACGGGAATATCAGAATTATCCAGCAGCCAGTTTGTGTTCATTTATCTAAGCCTCCGTGTCATTACCGCCGGTTTTTGTTTTTTACCGGGTTTCCCCAACCCGCAAAGGGATTCAGGCTTGCAACCGGGGCTTAAAACAGAAAAGCTTCCGTGTCTCTCAGGAGGCTCCTGAAATCGCCGAAGCTCGTCCTGGTTCTGGGAAGGGATCGCAGGAAAATTTCCCCGTAGCGTTTACGGAGAAGCCGGCCGTCCAGCACCGCCACCACCCCCCGGTCGCTTGAACGGCGTATGAGCCTGCCGAAGCCCTGTTTGAATTTCATTACCGCCTCGGGGAGGGAGAGTTCCATAAAGGGGCTGCCGCCCTGCCGTTCAAGGTTCTCGCGCCGCGCCTCGAAGACCGGATCGTTGGGGCTTCTGAAGGGAAGGCGGCAGAGGATTACCAGGCGCAGGGTGTCCCCCGGCGCGTCCACCCCCTCCCAGAAGGAATCGGTGGCGAAGAGGGCCGAGCGCTGGTCCTCCAGAAAATCTTTGAGCAGGCGGCTCCGGTCGGCGTCGCCCTGTTTGAGGCAGCGGATGCCCGCCTTTTCCAGCTCCGCCGAGGCCGCGGCCCAGGCGCTCCGCAGGGACTGGTAGGACGTAAAAAGCACCAGGGCGGAACCCCCGGCGCTCAGGGTCAGCCCGGTTACCGCCTTTTCCACGAAGGCCTGGTAGCGGGGATCTTCCGGCAGCGGGGCGTCCCGGGGGGCTCCCAGGAGCACCGATTCGGCGTAGGGGAAGGGGGAGGGGAAAAACCCGGTAAGCACGGAACGGTTCTTTACCAGGTTCAGGCCGCACTGCCCGGACCAGTAGGCGAAAGCGGCCGCGCGGCCGGCCCCGGCGGGTTCCCCGTCTTCGTCATTGCCGGGGCCCCCTACCGTAAGGGTGGCGGAACAGCAGACCACCGTTTTGTTGGGATCGAAGAGGCTTTCCTTAAGGCCGGGGGCCACGTTCACCGGGCTTACCGTAAAGGCCGCCCAGGGTTCCCGCCGGTTTTCCCCGCCGGCCCGCCTTTCTATCCACATTACCTCCCCGGGCCGCTCTCTGAACTCGACAAAGGCCGAACAGATGGCGCCTGAGTTTTCCAGGCGGCGCAGTATCGTCTTTATTTCCCATACCCCCGGATCGTCGGCGCAGTCCTCGGGCAGTTCCTCAAGCATTTCCCGGACGATGTTCCCCAGGGAGCCGATCTGTTTGCGCAGGCTGACGAACAGGGGGAAAAGCGGTTCCGCCGCCCCGGAACGGGCCTCGGTAAGCCGGAACTTCCCCCCCGGATCAGAGGCGGCCCCCCGGCCCTCCCCGCCGCAGAGATCCAGGGCGGCGGCGTCCAGGGTTTCCGCGGTCTCCCTGATCCGTTCAATAAGGGCCGCCCCCTCGTCCGGCTTGTCTTCCATGCGGGCCAGTCCCGCCACGCGGAGCAGGAGCCCGCCCCGCCGGGCCCCCCGGCGGCGGTAAAGCCGCCCGAGCTGGCGGAAGATACCCGGGCGGCTGAATTCCTTCGAAAAGAAAGAGGTGGCGGCCCCTTCCACGGTGTGGGCCTCGTCCACGATAACCCGGCTGTAGGGGGGCAGCACCACCGTACTGTCGTAGCCCGCCCCCTCCTGGCGCGCCGCCAGATCGGCAAAAAGGAGGTGGTGGTTCACCACCAGGATCCGGGCGTCCGCCGCCTCCCGCCTGAGGGCCAGGACGAAACAGCGCTCCCGTTCGGGACAGCGCATCCCCATGCAGAGATCCGCCTCCGAACAGACCCGGGACCAGGCGCTTTCCCGGGGCATGAAGGCAAGATCCGAGCGGCTCCCGGTTTTGCTCGTTTCCGCCCAGGCCGCTATGCGGTCGGTATCCTCGTTCTCCGCCTCGTCCAGGCCCGGTTCCCTCAGGGCGTCCTCCAGCCTGCGGCGGCAGAGGTAGTTCCCCCGGCCTTTCATCAGCAGCGCCTTGATCTTCTTTCCCTCTTTCCCTCCCATTACCCCGGCGACCAGGGGGATATCTTTGTCAAAAAGCTGTTGCTGCAGGGTAATGGTGGCGGTGGATACCACGATCCGCTCGTCGTTGAGCAGGGCGTAGCCGATTGCGGGAAGCAGGTAAGCGAAGGACTTGCCCACCCCGGTTCCCGCCTCGCAGGCGGCGATGGCGTCTTCGTTGAAAGCCCGGATGACCATGCGCATCATGCCCAGCTGGCTCGGCCGGGCCTCGAAGGCCGGGAGCCGCCGGGCTATGTCCCCGCCCTCTTCCAGGGCGGCCGCGATCCCCTCCGGGTCCAGCGCCTTACGGCCCTTCCGCCGCAGCGGCTCGGCCACCACGTAGACCTTCTCCACCGGGTTGTCCACGATAAAAGCGCCGATCCCCCCCTCGGCGGCCCTGCCGGAGACGGCCAAATCGTTATCGCTGGGGCTCAAAAAACCCGAAGGGTGATTGTGGATAAACAGATCCGGCTCGTCCTCGTTCCCAAGGAGGGCCAGCACCCGGTCGTCCTTGCCCCGGGCGCTTACCACGATCCGGGCCACCATGCCCGCCTCGTCAAGGTAGCCCAGGGCCAGCACCTCGTTGCCCCCGGCGTCCTCAATCTCCGCCTTAAGCCGTTGTCTGCATTGTTCGGTAAACCGTTCCGCCGCCCGCACTATTACTCCCCGCAAGAGGATACGCCGCTTTTCCCGCCTTTGTCCATGGCGTTACAATTGACGAAGCGCCGGGCGGATACGGACGGCTTTTCCGATAGTGTAATCAGGCTCTACCGGGAATTGGGCATGGACTATCTAAGCCCCTTTGAAGCGGCATCGGGTTGTGACGTGATCCGGACTGCCGGGGAATACCCGGATCTCCTTATCAGCGGCGGTTTTGATAAGCGTATCCTGGCAAAAGACAGGGATGCTATTGTCCGGGAAATTGATCGTATCATGCCGCTTACGAAAAAGCGGGGAGGTTGTATACCGGCCTGCGACCACGGTGTTTCCGAAGAGGCGGATTTTTAAAATTACTGTTACTACCGCGGCCGCATGAAAGAATTCGGGTAGGAGCCCCGCGGAACCCCGGGCTTGCCCCGAAACCCGCCTGGCGCGGAAAACCTTCAGCGTATAAACCGGAGCTGGACATTTTCAGCCATACGGTTTATTATTCCCGTCTGGCCCCAAAGCCGGAACTTTGGGGATCCTCTTTGATTCAGCAGGCTTGTTCGG
>JAIRRU010000284.1 GCA_031255815.1 Treponema sp.
ATAGCCCACCTGCGGCCCCGGACCAATACCTTCGGCGCGGTGGCCCGGATACGGAGCCGGCTCTCCTTCGCGGTACACCAGTTCTTCCGGGAAAGGGGCTTCCAGTACGTCCACACCCCGATCATCACCGCCAGTGACGCGGAAGGGGCGGGGGCGATGTTCCAGGTAACCACCCTGGATCTGGAGGCTCTGGCTGCCGGAGCAGGCGCGGCTGCCGGGACAGGCGCGGCCGATCCGGCGGGGAAGGGCGGGAGGGGCCCGGACTACAGCAAGGATTTCTTCGGCAAACGGGCGGGGCTTACGGTTTCGGGGCAGCTTGAGGCGGAAACTTACGCTACGGCCCTCTCGCGGGTTTACACCTTCGGCCCCGCCTTCCGGGCGGAAAATTCCAACACCGCGCGGCACCTGGCGGAATTCTGGATGATAGAGCCGGAGGCGGCTTTCCTGGATCTTGAGGGCAACATGAACCTGGCCGAAGAGTTTCTAAAGTACCTTATCAGCGCCGTTCTGGAGGACAACGCGGAGGACATGGCCTTCTTCGACGCCCGCATTGAAAAAGGCATCGTAGAAAATCTGCGCGCCATTGTTTCCGCGAAATTCACCCGGATGACTTACACCGACGCGCTGCGGGAACTGGAAAAAAACAGCGATTTTGAGTTTAAGCCTTTCTGGGGCTGCGACCTTCAGAGCGAGCACGAAAGGTTTCTTACCGAGAAAATTGCCGGGGGGCCGCTTATCGTGGTGGATTATCCGAAAGAGATAAAGGCTTTCTACATGAAAATTAACGATGATAACAAAACTGTCCGCGCCATGGATGTGCTGGCGCCCCGGCTGGGGGAGATCATCGGCGGTTCCCAGCGGGAAGACAATCTGGAAAAGCTGGAGAAGCGGATGGAGGAGCTGGGCATAAAAAGCGAAGATTACTCCTGGTATCTGGATCTCAGGCGCTACGGCACGGTTCCCCATTCGGGTTTCGGCCTGGGCTTTGAGCGGCTCCTCCAGTATGTTACCGGCATGGCCAATATCCGGGACGTGATCCCCTATCCCCGCGCCGCCGGACAGGCTGAATTTTAGACATGGCAGAGACGCGGGGCTCCGGAAAAGCCCTTCCGGCAGTTTTACTGTTTCTGTTCCTGCTCCCCTCCTCCGGAGGGCCCCTCTTTGCCCAGATCAAGCCGGGGCTCCTGGACGCCGCCCCTCCGGGGCCGGAGCTTTCCTCCCAGGCGGCGGTGCTTATGGACGCGGAAACCGGAACCGTGCTCTACCGGAAGAACGAGGATCTCGAGATCCCCCCCGCCTCCCTTACCAAGCTCATGGCCATCCACCTGGCCCTGGAGGAGATCGCCGCCGGACGCGCCTCCCTGGACGAGCTTTTCAGCCCTCCCCGGGAAAGCTGGGCCGTCAACATGCCCCCCCGTTCCAGCCTGATGTTCCTCGCCGCCGGCCAGCGGCTGAGCCTCCGGGAACTTCTCCTGGGCCTGGCGATCCCTTCGGGGAACGACGCCGCCGTGGCGCTGGCCCTGCGCTTTGCCCCTTCGGTGGGGGACTTCGTGGAGATGATGAACCGGGAGGCCCTCCGGCTGGGGCTTAAGGCGACCCGCTTTGTGGAGCCTTCCGGAATCTCGGAGGACAACTGGACTACCGCCGGGGAGTTCGCCCAATTCTGCCGCATCTACCTGCGCCTCCACCCGGAAACCCTGGCCGAGTACCACAGCGTCCCCGAATTCGCCTATCCCAAAGCGGAGAACGTGGGGGAACGCTACCGGGAAAACCCCGGCACCATCCTCCAGCCCAACCGCAACAACCTGCTTAAAAATTTCCCCGGCGTGGACGGCCTCAAAACCGGGTACATCGACGAGGCGGGCTACAATATCGCCCTGACGGCGGAACGGGACGGCACCCGCTTCGTCGCGGTGATCCTGGGGGCTCCCGCGCTTCCCGGCGGCGACCGCCTGCGGGACGAGGACGGGAGGAAACTCCTTACCTGGGCCTTCGACAACTTTAAAACCCTCCGGCCCCTGCTTGAGGAACCGGAACCCGTGCGGCTCTGGAAGGGGAAGGAAAACTGGGTGGAACTCACAGTCGGCGAGGATCCGGCCTTTACCATTCCCGCCAGCCGGGGGAACCAGCTCTGGCTGAGCACGGAGCTGATCGATCCCCTCGTCGCCCCCCTCCCGGCCTCTTACCGGGCGGGGGACTTCATCCTTTCCGACGAGCAGGGGGAACTCAGGCGCATCCCCCTCCTGAGCGCCCGGGAATACGAGGAGGGCAACTTTTTCAAGCGCCTGTGGGACTCCGTCCGCCTTTTCTTCCGGGGGCTGGGGAAATCAGTATGAAAGCGCCGCTTTCAGAAGCGCGATATAGTGATCCTGGGGGATAAACTCCGGCACGCTGTTGCCGGTTCCCAGGGCGTAGCCTCCCCTGTTTTCGGCGCGTTTGAGCATGGCCCGGGCCCGGGCGCTTATCTCCTCTTCCGAGCCGCGTATAATGAAATTCACGTCGATGCCGCCAAGAATAGCGATGCGGCTGTGCCACTTTTCGTAAGAATCTTCTACCGGAAGTATCGCGTCTTCGTAGGAGTGTTTGCCGTCAAAGCCCATATACTCTATGGTGTCATCCATAACTTCGTTGAAGCAGCCGCAGGAATGAAGCGTTGCGGGAATGCCGCGGCGGTGAGCCAGATCCGCGAATTTTTTGTGCCAGGGGAAAACGTACTCTTGCATCTGCTCCCGCCGCAGGAAAGTCTGGGTCTTAAAGCCCCAGTCGTCATTCGACATAAGAAGGCCCACCGTATCGTACTGAAGGGATATTTCGTAATATTCAAGCAGCCTCTTCCCCACTTCGTTGAAGATTCTCCCGGCCAGTTCAGGATTGTCGTAGAGCATTAAGCAGAGATTTTCATAGCCGGTAAGGTTTATGACGTTTTCCAGTACGCCGCCGGGGCCCATAACCATAAGCTTCATTCCTTCAGGCAGAAACGGGCGGATCTTTTCGAGCCTTGAATAATCAAAATTCCCCGGTTCCCGCCATTCAAAACGATCGAAAGAAGCTTCGTCGGTAATTACATAGCCTTCATTAAGAGAGAGGGTGCTCTTGCCTTCTTCTTTCTCCCTTTGCTTAAAGTAGAAATCGCTGCCGTGGGCGGTGGCGTAGTCAAAGCCCGCCGCGGCGTAAGCTTCCACGGTCAGTTTGAGATCCTCCAGGGCCGGATCGCCTTCCCTGCCGATCCCCCTTCCGGCCAGCCTTTCGTAAAGAGGCCTGTTCATGAAGAGTTCAAACAGGGTCGGTCTTGAAGGCTCTTCCCGCCTTAACACTTTGTAAAGGTTTTCGATATCGGGCTTGCGGTTATGAAGTTTCATAGCGGCTCCTTTTGTTCGTGCCGGGGGTTTGATACGCCGCCCTTCAGGACGGCTGTTGATTTACCCCGCGGCAAAAATGCGGTTGTTGTTCAGAAGCTGAAGTTTCTGAACAACGCTATTTTCCGGAATCCGGCTGCTTTGGAAAAGCCCTACCTGGCCCTGCCCGCCGTAAGCTGCCAGACCCGTCCGGCGCTCAGGCCCCAGCGGCGCCCGGCGTAGGCGGAGAAGGCTTCCGCCTCGGCGCGGAAGGCCCCGGCCAGTTCCGGCCAGGAACCGGCGGCCTCGTCTTTTTCGGGCAGTACCGCCCGGCGCCAGGGAGAGGCGTCGATCCGGCCCGCCAGGGTTTCTCCGAAATAGGCCGCCGCCCGGGACACGGGCTGCTGCAGCACATGGGCCATAAATTCGTTCAGCACCAGGTACTGGTCGTTGACATCGTAGTGCTGGTAATCAAAATAGGAAAGGATGAAGCGCTTCGCCGTCCGGGGCAGCCGATCCCAGCGGGAACGGCTGAAATCCCGGAAATCCTCATCAATAAAGAAAAGGCCGTGGTAGCCTTCGTGGGCCATGAAGAGGGAACGGAGATAGTCCGCGGATTCCTGCGAGATTGAGATGATCCCCCCTTCCCCCGCCGAGATTTCCCCGCCTTCCCGCCGGATGATCCCCCGGTCGAGCAGTATCGCTTCAAGTTCCCGCTCCTCCTTCAAAAGGGGGAAATCCCGGGCCCGGGCAAGCTCGAAAAAACGGGCCAGGTCAGCGGCGCGGTAATCGTGGGCGTTCCAGCCGTGCAGATCGGCAATTTCCTCGTCTCCGGCCAGCCGCCCCCGGTAACCCGCCTTCTCCACAAAAAAGGCCAGCCGTTTGAAAAGCCGATCCTGGGCGGCGTAATCGGCGGTATCGAAGATCAGTATCGAGGGAAAACTTTCCCAGGCGAACACCTCGTAGTCCCGGCTCCGCCAGGAGTTTTGCGGGTAAGAGAGGATAAGCCCCGGATCGAGGCTTATGGGAAGGGGAAAGGGCCGATCCTCCCCGGGGCTAAGCCGGAGGAATTCCAGCCCCGGCGCTTCCACCAGGATAGGGTAGGGTTCCGCCGGGAAAATTCCGGAGGGGATCCGCAGTTCATTCCGCCGGGGGGGGGATCTGACCCGGAAGGCCGCCGCCTCAACCGTCATGCCCTTCCCGGTATCCCCGGCCCCTCCGGCGGAAACTTTTACGGAAAGATCGCCCCCGCCGAATCTGAAATCGGGCGGCGGATCGATCCCCAGCCGATCCCCCTCCAGGGCGTAGACAAAGGGGGTAACAGAAACGGCGCCCGCCGGATCCCGGAAAAAACCGTACCAGCGGGGCACGATCCGCAGCCCCCGGAGCCGGACGGAAAGGGGGCTGTCCCGGAGTTTCCGCTTCAGATCCCCGTCCTCACCCTCCGCCGTGATGCTGAAACTTTCCAGAAAGCCTTCGGCCAGGGGGATCGTGTAGTAAAGCGGGACATCCGCGGGCAGGGCCTCGCCGTTCACCGGGAGAAAGGAAGCGTCCCAGGGCAGAACCCAGGCGCCGTCCCCGGAAACCCTGATAACCAGTTCGAGGCGGCTTTTAAGTTCCTCCGCCGCTTCCCCGCCCCCCGCCCCTACGCAGAGGTACTCCAGTTCCAGGGCCTTGAGGGGCCCGACCTGAAGGGGGGGATCAAAATGGTACGAGAAAACCCTGCCGCTCTTTGAAATGTCCAGGGTTCCCGAAACGGTGTTTTTGCCCAATCCGTAGAGGGAACCGTCGGCCGGGAAGCTTACCGGTTCCCGCCGGGAACAGGAGAGAAAAAGGGCGGAGAAAAGAAAAAATTTTAAAAAGGAGGTTTTTCCCATGGTTCAAACGGTTTAGAGGGAAACGATCTTTCTGGCCGTCAGCTGGGCCAGGGAGTATTTCCGCTCCGCGGTCAGCTCGGGGGCGTTACGGAGAAAGGTCTCAAGCTCGGCGGCAAAAGATTCGGGCAGGAGGGGGAGTTCCTTTACCTGTTTGTAGTAGGCCCGGTGGGAAGGTTCAAAGCGGCGGTTAACGCAGAACAGGGTCAGGCAGGCATTTTTGATAAAGCCGGCGGAAGCGATAAGGTAATGGAAATCGTCCCCCTGAAAGAGCGCCGCCCCCAGATCCCCCAGAAAATGTTCCATCTTTGACTGGCTGGCGTATCGTACGGTCTCCCAGAAGGGATCGCCCAGGCTGCCAAGCCGTTTACGCACGGCGTCTATCCAGCCGCTGCGGGAAAAGAGCAGTTTCCCGTTGGCGAGCCGGTAAAAACCGTAGGTTCCCGAATCCTTGATAAGCCACAGGGATTCTGTTTTTGTATCGGCGATATCCACCAGTTCTTCTATTTTGGATATGTTTTTGAATTCCAAGCGCAGCGGGATATTCCCGATAAGGAAACGATCCTTGGGCGGATGGCCGGAAGTTTCAAAGGCCGCCACGTCTTCACCGTAGAGACGGTACCGTTCATTGGCTTCCGGCACCGGCCCGGAGTGAAACACATCGAGGATCAGGGCAAAATACGGATCCAGGGGATCGGGCAGGGCCGCCTCGTTTAGGGACACGCACTCGATTCCCGGCCAGGCGGAGAGGTTTTCCGCAAAACGATCCGCCAGCATTTTAGTCTTGTATCTCATCTCGGTTCCTTTACGCTCGATTACACGGTATAATGATAGTACATGAAACATGGCGTGGGAAGTGGGAATATCCGCATGGCGGCGCTTATCCCCCACCGGGACAGCCGCAGGATCCTCCGGGCCTACAGCGGGGAACTTTTTCTCCGCGGGTTTGCCGGGGCCTGGTCTTTCCCCTGGGCCGCGCCCCTGGCCCTTCTCAGGCGGCCCCTTGAGGGGGCGGAGCTTTCCTTCCTGGCCCAATCGCTGCGGGAAAAAAGCCTCGCCGCGCCGGGGCAGGGGAAATTCGCCGCCGGAACCCCCCTGCGCTTCCCCCTGCCGGAGTTCCCGCCCTTCTCCGGGGGGAAGGGGGATCCTTCGCCGGGGGCCTTTCTCTGGGGGCCGGGAATCGGCCTTAAGCTCCGGGCGGAGGACTTTGGCCCTTCCGGGGCCCTTGCCCTGAGCCGGATTCTCCGGGGCCCGCCCCTGGCCTGCGCCGTTCTGGGAGCGGAAGAGCCCCTGCCGCCGCCGCCGCCGGGCTTCTCCTTCGCCGCCGCCGCGGTGGCCAATATGAGCTACCGCCCGCTCGGTTCCGGGGAGGGGGCCTATTCCTTTGCCTGGGAGATCGGGGAACTCCGCTGGCTCCCCCCGCTGCGGCGGAAAAAGCCCGGCGGGGCCGCGGGGAAAGGGCCGGAATGACGGAAAAAGATCGGCTTTCCGAAGAAGAAGGCGTCTTCCGCCTTACGATCAAGGCCCTTCCGGGGGCCTCGAAGACGGAAATCGCCGGGGTAAAGGACGGTTTCCTGCGGGTACGCATAGCCGCCGCCCCGGAGGACGGCAAGGCAAACGCGGAACTCCGGGCCTTTCTCGCCAGGATCCTGGGCTGCTCCAAAGGGGAGGTGGTTTTGCTGCGCGGCGAAAGATCCCGCTTCAAAACCCTGGCGCTTCCCGCCCGGTGCCGGGAAAAAGCGGAAAGCCTGGGGGACAAAAAAGCTCCCGGCGTCTGAGAAGTTTGTCGCGCTTCGCGCGTAAGTTATGAATTGGGAGGTGTTTATGATTGCAAAAACCCGTGTCGAGACGCCCTTCCGCCCGGTGATTCCCACCCCCATAGGGCTCATTGTTTCGATAGACAGCGGCGGCAAGCCCAACATCATGACCGCCGGGGAGGTCTTTAACATCGGCCTGCGGAACCCCTGTATTATCGGCATTGCCCTGCGGAAGGCCACCTACAGCCACGGCCTTATCAGCCAAAGCGGCGAATTTACCGCGAATATCCCCAGCAGGAATATCCTTACCCAGACGGACGGCGCCGGGCTTGTAAGCGGCAGGGACGGCAGGGACAAGTTTGCCGAGTTCGGCCTTACGGCCCTGCCCTCCCTAAGCGTAAGCCCCCCCATTATTGCCGAATGCCCGGTAAACCTGGAGTGCAAGGTTCTCTCCGTAACCGGGGTGGGGGATCACGACCTGTTCCTGGGGGAAGTCCTCTCTATGCGGGTGGATTCGGACAAGCTGGGGGAGAATCAGCGGATGCTGGTCGAAAAGATGGACTTTATCCTCTACGCGGAGTGGGAATACTACGCCACCGGCCGCAAGCTGGGCTCCCACGGCCTTGCCCGGGGGGAGAACCGCCGCCTGAGGTAGGAGGGGGACGGGCGGGCTGTCTCCCTGAACGAAAGTCCGGCTCTAATGAGGGGCCTTCCGCCCCGGGGTCTGCCTGTCCGCCGCCTTCAAGCGCGGCAGTCTCCTGGTGCCTTGTTTAAACTAAAACCCAAGATAAACGTAACAACCGGGAATAAGAATTTTAACCACGAAGGCGCGCAAAGGCGAAGAAGGAAAAAAAGAAGGGAGAAACATAGTATTCTATACTCTTTTTCGACTGAGGCTGTTCCAAAACTTCAGTTTTTGGGAAAGTTACCTTAAATTTATGGGAAAAAGCGGGCTTTAGACCGCTTTTTCAAGAGCATTTTCCGAAACCAACCGGGCCTGTCAGATTTTTTGTGTAATTGGCAGAATATCATCAGAACGGAACCCGTTCTTTTCCGAACTCAATGGCGAACTGGTTAAGTGCCATACCCCAATGCCTAATCGGCATGGTCCA
>JAIRRU010000311.1 GCA_031255815.1 Treponema sp.
ACCCGCTGCCACTGGCCGCCGGACAGGTCCACCCCGTCGAATTCACGGGAGAGCATGGTGTCGTAGCCCTGGGGAAAGGCTTCGCTTTCCTTCTCCACCCCGGCCTGTTCGCAGACCTCGTCCAGCCGCGCCCGCAGGGCCGCCGTCCAGCCCTCATCCGCCCGGCTGATGGTGAGGTTCTCCTCCAGGGTCATCTGGTATTTCTGGTACTTTTGGAACACCCCCGATGTCCGCGCGCACAGGGAGGCGAGGCTGAGGTCCTCCGTGCGGTCCTTGCCGTAGCGCACCGATCCCTCCGCCGGACTGTAGAGCCCCGTGATAAGCCGCACTAGGGTGGACTTGCCGGAGCCGTTCTCCCCGACTATGGCCAGGGTTTCGCCGTTTTGAATGTCCAGGTTGACATTTTTGACCGCCCGCTTTTCCGCGCCGGGGTAACTGAAGCTCACCCCCTCAAGGGTGATATTGCGGCCCGCTTCAGGCGCCTTCTCCGCGCCGCCCCGCTCCTCCATCTCCATGAAGGCGACATAGTTGCGGATGGAGCCCATGTTTCTGGCCATATTGCCGATATGCTGGCAAATCAGTTCTTCCATAGTGCTATATAAGAAACTGATGGCGTTGACTAACGCCGCGAAGGCGCCCACCCCAATCTCCCCCGCCATCAGGGCCCGGAAGAGCAGCAACAGTATGCAGAAGTAGCCGCCGCAGGTTAGGGCCCGGGCGCCCAGTTCAAACGAATCCGACTTGAGCCGGGCTTTCAAGACCAGATCCCGCATCACCCTAAAGGCGTCGAGGTAGAGTTTGCCGAAAAAACGGAAACCCCCCAAAAGGCGGGTTTCCTTGAAATACTCCCGTCCCGCGATACAGGTTTCGTAGTATTCGTACTCCCGCCGGGCCGGGGCGGCCCCCTTCTCCGAGTTCGTAAAGGCCCGGACGCGGATGATCTGGGTCAGAGCCGTGGGGACAAAGACGATAACGATGGAAAGGGCCAGAATGGGCTGCAGGCTGAAGAGGTACAGAAATATGTAAACGAAAATGGGGCCGTAAAAGGCAAAAATGGAGATCGCGATGAAGAAAAAGGTGAAAACATTACCCGCCCCCTCTTTGGCCTTGTTGATATCGTCCAGTCGGGCGGTGTCCTCAAACTGTATGGGCGCAATCCGGGCCGTCTTTTCCTGCATGGCCGTGGTAAGGACGCTGGTAGCCTTGGCAAACAAGGGACGGTTTGCCAGATTGCTCACGCCGTTTACTACCTCGGTCAGGACGATAAGCAGGCAGACCATGGCCAGGCCGCCCACCACCGCTTCTATCCCGCCGGACCCTTCGGCAAGGGCGGCGGCAGCGTCAAAAAACCGCTGGTTGACGGTAATATTCACGCCCCAGGAAAGGCCGTGAAGTACCCCCAAGAGTATCCAGACAGCCATATTAACCGGGGCGGCCCCGAACACCGGCGGCGAAAGCTTTGCAAGCAGGCTAACCAGGCCATACTCCTTTTTGCCGGGGCTCTTTTCGGCCTTGATTTTTTGCTTACTCATTGGTACCAACTCCTTTGGCTTTCAAACATTTCCGCATAGATGCCGCCTCGTTCCATCAATTCAATGTGGCTCCCCAGTTCGGCCACCCGGCCTTCGTCTATCACGACGATCTCGTCCGCCAGCCGCGCCGCCCCCAGCCTGTGGGTGATGAATATGGCCGGTTTCCCCATGCTGATCCGGCCAAACATATTGTAGACCTCCGATTCCGCCACCGGGTCCAGGGCCGCCGTGGGTTCGTCCAGGATATAGACCGCCGACGTGCGGTAGAGGGCCCGGGCTATGGCCAGGCGCTGCCACTGGCCGCCGGAAATATCCACCCCCCCTTCCCGAATCTTCCCCAAATCCGTATCCATGCCCCTGGGCAGTTCCCGCACCGCCTCCTCAAGGCCGATCTGGTTCAGGATTTCCCCCATCCGCTCTTTATCGCCCTCTTCACCGCCCAGGCTGATATTCTCCGCCAGGGAGATAAAGTACTTGGCGAAGTCCTGGTACACCACCGCGAAAATCCCCTTGAGCTCCCCCTGGGAATAGTCTTTAAGGCTCTTTCCGTTCAAAAGAACCTCCCCCTCGTAGTCGCCGTAGAGGCCGGTGAGGAGCTTGGTCAGGGTAGTTTTACCCGCGCCGTTGACCCCCACCACGGCGTAGTGTCGTGCTCCCTCAAGGCGCAGGGAGAAGCCCTTCAAAATATACCGGTCCGTGCCGGGGTACTTGAACGAAACATCCCGGAACTCCAGGCTTTCAAAACGGAAATTCCCCGCCGCGGGATCATCCAGGGCGCCCTCCTGTTCGCTTAACGCGCAGAAAGCGCCCAGATCCTTCATGTATTCCCGGTTACTCACCAGCTCCTTCATCTGCCAGGGCAGACCCCAGGAAAGCTGCTGTACCAGGTTAAAAGCCCCGGTAACCAGGGCGATGAACATCCCCGCGCTGAGCTCCCCGGAGGAGAGGGGGACGATGAGGATCCCCGCGATGACCACCGACAGCAGCCCTACCAATATCCCTGTTCCCTTGATCCGTAACCAATATTTGATCTCCACCCGTAAAGATATCTTCCGGGCGGTTTCGTATCTGTCGCGCCATACATCTTTGAGCGTGGCGATGTAAGCGAAAAGGGAACGTTCCTCTACGTTCTCCCGGCCCATGAGGACTCCGTTTAAATAGTCCGCCCGGCGTTGAAACTTTTCCGCCTCTTTGTCGGCCTCGTAGCTTGCCTTACCCCCTTTGAAGGCTACGGCGAAGGCGGGAACCGACACGACGATAACCGCGAGCCCCGCCCACCACACCTGGACAAAGAGGATCGCCAGCACCGAGCTAACCTGTATCACCAGGCCGGCTATGCCCAATAGGTTCTGAAATCCTCCCCGGATTCGCCCCGCGGGGTCTTTACACACCCGGTTGATAAGCTCCCAGCTTTCGTTGGACTCAATATGCCGGTATTCCAGACGCGCCCGTTTTTCCACCGTGGCCGCGCGGAAACTCTCGGCAAGGGCCAGGTTGAGCCGCTCCCCGGAAAAAGCCGAGAGCGCCCCGTTGATGTTCTGGTAGATGATGACCGCGATTATCATGATGAGGGGAGTGTAGATTTCCGCATGGTCCGCCCCTCCCCGGAAGATGAGGAGCGCCGTGTCCACGAAGCGCGCCATGGCCAGGATCAGCGCCGAAGGCATTAAAGCCGCGAGGAGGTTGTTTATCCCGATGTAAAGGGCGTGAAAAGGCGCGCAGGCCAGGGGGATGGTGATAAAGTCCCCCAGCCCGAAGGCGCGGTTTGTCAGTTTTAGTTTCGCCATAATTCGTCTCCTTTAGTACCCGG
>JAIRRU010000065.1 GCA_031255815.1 Treponema sp.
CCCCCCGGCCCCGGGGAACCCCTGATCCTGCCGGGGATCCTTTCCCCAGGGGAGGAAGCCAAGCTGGCGCTGCTGCTGGGGGAATCGCTTAAGGGCCAGAATCCAGACAACAATATGATAGCGGATTGCATAGAGAATTGAGCGTTTCCCAAAACCCGGTTGGTTTGGGAATTTAAAAAAATTTACCGCCAGGCCGAAGGCCCGCACGAACCGCACGAACCCGGATCAAAAACCTCTTAAACTCGAGTAAATTCAGGAAAAAATCGGGTATTTCAGCCTAAAAGTTCGTGGTGTTAGTGTGGTTAGTGGCTATCCCTTTATCCGTACTTTTAAACAGCCTGCCAGTTCTTTATACGCGATTATTCCAAGCCGGGGGGGCTTTGGCCTGCTTCTTCTCCCGGATCTTCCCAGGCGCGGATGAATTGCAGGGCGTACTGCTGAATACCGCCGAACCAGTTGTCGATGAAGGCGGCCAGGTCTTTTCCGACATAACGGTAGTGCCAGCTTTCCCAGCGGTACCCGGTGGCTTCCTCGTAACCCTGGGGGAAAGAGAGAGACCAGCCGAAACGGCCCGCGTTTTCCGCCATCCACCGGCCCGCCCTGGTTTCCGCAAAGCTGTCGTCAATAGAACCAAAGTCCAGCGCCAGGCCGGTCTGATGCTGGCTGTAACCCGGCCGGGCCGATTCCCGGTCTGCCAGGGCCTGGCCCATTTCCCGGACATTGCGGTTGTATACCTCCGTCTGGTATTCGAAGGAACGGTAGCTTGAGGAAGCCACCAGGGTAACCCCCTCGGCCCGGGCCGCCGCGGCCATTTCCTCCAGGGCCGCCACGGCCTCCCGCCGGAGCATGAGCCCGCGCCTTCCTGCCTGGTAGAAGCCTCCGGTAAGTTCCGCCAGATCCTCCGGTTCATAGGCCTCCGGGAGGGGGTGGGTCTTATCCACCAGCAGCCGCAGGAAGGGATCTCCCTCAAGACAGCCTAAAAGATCCATGATAAAGGCGGGATCCTCGGCGAAGGTCTTTTCCAGCCTGTCCCTTAGTTCCCGGGGCAGGCCCGATCGGTCAAGCACCCCGGCCAGGAGCTTTCCCCCGCCTAAGGGCGCGTCTGCCTGCTCCCTGTCCGCCGCGGCGGTAATATCCGCAATCCCGCTTAAGCGGGCGATGGCTTCTTCCAGATCCGGCATACCCTCATCCCCGTCCGCGGGATCTTCCCCGGCCCGGGCGGATCCGTTTTCCGCCCCTTCCGCCGGATCGGCGGCGGTTTTCCCGCCGGCCAGTTCGACCAGAAAAGCGGGAGGCTCGGATCTGGTACAGGAGGAGAGGCAAAGAATGCAGGACAGGAAAAAAATCTCTGTTTTAATTGGAGCCGCCCCCCGCGGGCCCGTATACGGGGTATCCCGCTATACCCGCCCCGGCGCCGCTTTTCACGCTTTTCATGGATGAATATTACCCGGTTTTGCCTGTTTGCGGAACCACTGCCCCGGCGCCGCCGGGCCTCAGAAATATCGGCCCGGCATTTTGCTTGGGCTAAAAGCAGGGATAAAAGGAATAGCGGCTAACCGCACGAATACCGCGAACTTTTGCGCCGATAGCCGTGACTTTTTACCCGGCTCTAGCCTGACTTTGCCAAGATTTCCGGTGTCCGGGAAATTTTTGGCGTAAGGTTCGTGTGGTTCGTGCCGTTCGCGGCTCAATTTCCCGGCGGCCCGGTAAAGCCGGGGGGCTTATTTATTCCGTCATGTTCTGGTAAGCCGTAGTGCGCCTTGCTGCGCTGCCGCCTTTGTGCTCCTTCGCGGTTAAAATTCTTATTCCGCTTGTTACTCTTATCTTGGATTTTAGCCTGAGCAACCCGTTAGCCTGAAAGAACTGAAAAATCCAAAAAGAAAGCACTATTTTACATTGTAAAGCGCTAAAATCATCTTTTAATATTCACCCATTATGTATAAGCCCCACAGTGATTTTAGCCCCCATCAGCCTGTCAGCTTTGCCCGTTTGCAGGAACTGATGGATCAGCCGGTAGTGGACACTTCAGCGTTGAAGGATCCGGTGATCGTTGATTCTTTCTCCATGTACAAACAGGGAAAGGACTGGTTTTTGCGGGTTCGGGGGAAGGGGGGCGAGGAGGGGCGCGCGCCCTGCTCCCCCCAGGCGGAGTATTTTTTCCCCATTGTGCAGAAGAAGATCCTGCCGGGTTTCCTGGGGAAGGACGCCAGGGAAATGGAAAAGATCTTCCGCGAAATTTGGGTGAACGATCTTAACTACAAGATACAGGGCCTTGCCTGGTGGTGCTGCGTGGCCTGGACGGAGGCGGTGCTGCTGGACATGCTGGCCCGGGCCGCGGGGCTCAACGTGGCCGGGCTTTTAGGCGGGCGGCGGCGGGACGAGATTGAGATGTACGTTGCCAGCGGCAACCGCCACACCACCCCGGAGGAGGAGGTGGAGATCCTCAGAGAGCGGGTGGAGGAAACCGGGGTAAAGGCGATTAAATTCAAGCTGGGCGGGCGGATGAGCCGTAACGCCGATTCCCTGGCGGGCCGTACCGAAGGCATACTCCGCCTTGCCCGGGAACGTTTTGGGGAGGGCATGGTTATCCATGCGGACGGGAACGGTTCATACGACGCGGCCAAGGGTATCGAGATAGGCAGGATAGCGGAGAGCGTTAACGCCTACTTCTACGAGGAACCCTGCCCCTTTGACGATCTTTGGGATACCAAGGCGGTGGCGGACGCTCTGGACGTGCCCCTGGCCTTTGGGGAACAGGAGACCAGCCTGCGCCGTTTTGCCTGGATCGTGGAAAACGACGCGGCCCAGGTGCTTCAGCCGGATACCCAGTACACAGGCGGTTTTGTCCAGTGCATCAAAATCGCCCGGATGGCGGCGGCGGCGGGGAAGCCGGTAACCCCCCACGTATCCGGAGGCTACGCTTCCTACAACACCCTTCTCTATCTTTCGATTATCCCCAACCCCGGACATTACCACGAGTATAAGAACTTTAAAGGGGTGGAGGATTGCGTACCCGGCGGGCTCAAGGTGGCGGACGGCAAGGTTCGCATACCCGACGGCCCTGGTCTCGGCCTCGATCTGGGCTTCCTGAACGATTCGGGCGTCCAGTTAATTTTTGAAGTAAGGAGTTAAGCATGGCAAAAAAAAGATATGTGCAGGTAGGAACCGGCGGGCGGGCGCGGATGTATTACGAAGCTATCGCCACCGCCTTTAAAGACCGGGCGGAGACGGTAGGGTTCTGCGATCTTTCCCAGACCCGGATGAACTATGCGAATCAGCAGTTGCGGGAAAAGGGCGTTCCGGAGGCGAAGACCTACAACTACACCCTGTTTGAAACCATGCTGGACGAGCAGAAACCCGATGCGGTTATCGTAACCAGCGTGGACAGAACCCACCACGACTACATTATCCGGGCTATGGAGAAAGGCTACGACGTGATAAGCGAAAAGCCCATGACCATTGACGAAAAGCAGGCCCAGGCGATTATCGACTGCCAGAAGCGGACGGGAAAGAACCTGCGGGTAACCTTTAACTACCGCTACGCCCCCCACAACACCAAGATCCGGGAAGTGATAATGGACGGGGCCATC
>JAIRRU010000093.1 GCA_031255815.1 Treponema sp.
TAATTAGAGTCTGTCCATAATGTAGACACATTATGGACAGACTTCCTTGAAAAACGCATTTTCGCAGCCTTTAGGCGGGAAAATGCAAGGTCTGTCCGCAAAGTAACCGACTTTGCGGACAGACACTAATTAACAGCGATATCCCGCCTGCCATGCTATAGCAAAACTTCCCGCCGGGCCTGTCCCAAAACTCCGGAACAGGCCCGACATCTTATTTTAATCCGAAAGCCCTTTAAAAACCAAGCGGGTTTAAAACAGGCCCCTACCATTCTCCCACAAAAAGAATCTCCGGCTCCGGGGCAAAGCCCCGTTCGGCCTTGATCCGCCGGATCAGTTCCTCCACCAGGGCGCGGATATCCCCGGCCGCGGCGCCCCCCCGGTTGATGATGAGGTTCCCGTGCCAGGGGGCCACCTGGGCGCCGCCTATCGCAAAACCCAGGAGCCCCATCTTGTCCACTATCATTCCCGTAGGCATACCCAAGGCCCGGTCGTTCTTGAAAGCCGAGCCTGCCGAGGGGAAACGGTACTGGCCCCTTTCCCTCCTGTCCCGGCGCAGCGCTTCCATCTCCGCCCGGATCTTCTCCGGGGAAGCGGGGGCAAGGCTGAAACAGGCGGCAAGGATAAGGGCGTCCATGGCCTGGAAAGGGCTCTTTTTGTAGCCGAATTCCTCCCGCCTTGCCGGGATCCGTCTGGTTTCGCCCCCGGCGGAATCCGGGCCTTGGTTTGAATCCGGAAAAACCAGCAGTTCCGTCTCCCTAAGGGCGCCGGAAACGGATCTGCCGTAACAGCGGGCGTTCATCCATAGGGCCCCGCCTACCGAGCCGGGCATGCCGGCCAGGAATTCCAGCCCCGAAAGGGAACGTTCCGCGGCCAGCTCCGCCGCCTGATCCAGCGGCGTACCGGCCCGTATCCACAGGGAGGAAGCGTCCCCCCCGGCAAGGCCGCTCCAGTCCCCCGTATCAAGCACAATCCCCCGGATACCGCGGGCGCTTACCACCCGATTCGCCCCGCCCCCCAGGATAAACAGGGGTATGCCTTCCTCCCGGGCCCGGCGCCGGATAAGGCCGGACAGAAGGGGAAAGCTGTCTCCCCGGGGCCTGATCCAGAGATCCGCGGGGCCGCCTACCCGGAAAGTGGTGTGGCCGGACATGGGTTCGTCAAAACGGTACTCAAAACCAGCGGCCTTTCCGGCAGCTTCGGCCTCAAGCCTTTTGAGGAAAACACCCAGCTCCATATACTAGTATCGGCTTTTCTTGGGGAGGATATCTTTTTATAATGCGGAAATTTCACCCGGCAAAGGCCCCCCGCTTGGCTTTGGCGGGAACCGGGGCTACAATAGGCTATGAGGATCATCCAAGCCGCCGAGTTAAGCGCCGCGGTAAAGCGGCTTTTTGTGGAGGCAAACCGGAACCTGCCCGGGGATCTGCGTTCCCGCATCAGGGCCTTCCGGGATAAGGAAACCTGGCCTCCCGCCAGGGAAGCCCTGGACTTGATCATCAAAAACTTCGAGCTTGCCGAAAAGAACCAGGTTCCTATTTGCCAGGATACGGGCATGGCCTGCGTGTTTCTTGAGATAGGGGGGAATGTCCATATCGAGGGGGATATCAGCGAGGCGGTGAACCAGGGGCTGCGGGAGGCCTGCCGGGAGGGCTGCCTCCGGGCCTCGATAGTGGCAGACCCGCTGAACCGGAAAAATACCGGGGACAATACCCCGGCGCTAATCTATACGGATTTTACGGAGGGTGACTCGCTTAGCCTTACCGTCGCCCCCAAGGGTTTCGGCAGCGAAAACATGAGCCGGATAAAAATGCTGAGCCCTTCGCAGGGCCGGAACGGGGTTATTGATTTTGTGGTCTCCGCGGTGGACGAGGCGGGCCCCAACCCCTGCCCCCCTGTCGTGGTGGGCGTGGGCATAGGGGGCAGCTTCGACCGGGCGGCCCTGCTTGCCAAAAAGGCGCTGCTGCGCCCCCTGGATCAGGCCAACGCCGATCCCTATTACGCCGGCCTGGAAGAAACCCTGCTGGAAAAGATCAACGCCCTGGGCATCGGCCCCCAGGGTTTCGGCGGGGCGACCACCGCCCTGGCCGTAGCGGTGGAGGCCATGCCCACCCATATCGCCGGCCTGCCCTGCGCGGTAAACATCAACTGCCACGTAAGCCGCCACGCGAAGGAGCTGCTCTAATGCCCCGCCGGATCCAACTGCCCCTGAGCAGGGAAAAAACCGCCCCCCTTAAGGCGGGAGACCGGGTGCTCCTTTCGGGGGATATCTACACGGCCCGGGACGCGGCCCACAAGCGGCTGGACGAGCTTCTGGACGCGAAAAAACCCCTCCCCTTTCCCCTGGAAGACGCCTGTATCTACTATACGGGCCCCACTCCGGCGGCTCCCGGGCAGGCCATAGGCTCGGCCGGCCCCACCAGCAGCTACCGCATGGACGCCTGGGCGCCCCGGCTCCTCATGCTGGGATTAAGGGGCATGATCGGCAAGGGGGAACGCTCGGAGGAAGTGGTACGGGCCATGAAATGGGCCGGGGCGGTCTACCTGGGGGCTCTTGGCGGCGCCGGGGCGCTCCTGTCGCAGTGCGTTACGGATTCCCGGATTATCGCCTTTGAGGATCTGGGAACCGAGGCCGTCCGCCTGCTCAGGGTGAAGGATTTCCCCGTTACCGTGGTGATCGACAGCAGGGGGGAGAACCTGTACCGTTCCGGACGGCACGCTTATCTGGTTCAACAGAGCCGCTCAGAAACCCCGGTTTCCGGAGCCTGTTCCAAGACCCGCCCGGTTTTGGAATAGGCCCGGCTATCTCCCCAGGAAGCGGAGGAGATTTTTGCCGTAGTATTTTTCCCGCTGCTCCGGGGTAACCCCCGCGTTGTCCAGGGCGTCCTTGTCCATGGCCAGAATCTGCCTGAGGTAAGCGGAACTGTACCTGTTGCTAGAGTCGGTTCCGAAGATCAGGTTGTCTTCGATATCGTATCCGATGGAATAGATCTTCCCCATAACTTCCCTGCGGTAAATCCGGGGCGTCCCCGGAGTAGTATCTATGAACATCTCCGCGCTGCTGGTTCCGTGGCGCCTGCGGCTCTGTAAAAACCCGTAAACCGCCAGGTTTTCATCGCACCAGGGCCAGGAGACATGGGCCAGGGCAAAGCGCAGTTGGGGAATTTCGAAAAGGGCCTCGAAGCCCGCCGGCCGGTTATACTGAGACCAGGGCCCGTTTCCGTAGAGTATTCCCGAATGGAACAGTATGGGCCTGCCGGTTTTGGCTATGCGCTCCCATACCTGCATAGGCCGATCGTCGCCGGGGAAATGGCGGTTGCAGATCACTTTGAACCCCGCTATTCCCGCGGCAACGGCCTTGTCCGCCTGATCAAAGGCGTCTTCTTCCAGCGGATCGATCCAGTAGAAAGGGATAATCCGGCTGGAAAAAGCGGCCCATTCCATAACCTGGGCCAATGCCGCGGCGGGAGCCACGGGCTTGCCCCAGCTTTCACATTCATGCCCCGGCTGGGGGGCGAAAGACGCGGGATGGAGGGACAAAAGGATTATCTGATCAACACCAGCGGCGTCAAGCTGCCTGATTAGATCCTCCTTGGACTCGGGTGTCGGATTAGTGTGAACGTGACCGTCAATAAGCATGGCTTCCTCCTGTTACTTTGATTAAACTAAAATGCCTGATAAGCCTGCAGTAGGCCGGCTTACCGGGCTGCCGGAAAATTGAGCCGCGAACGGCACGAACCGCACTGAGCCAGGTCGAAAACCCCTCGGGCTCAAGGAAATTCATTGAAACAAGCCCGTCTTTCTAAAAAACGCGGAATCCGGGCCCGCCGATGGTTTTGGGCAGGCAAACCGATCAGTTAGACGGGATCCCTTCGCGCCCGCCGGGCGTTCCCGGCTGCCGGTCGTCCAGGGTCTTGGTTTCCCCGGCCAGGAGCTCCCGGCGGTACTCCGCGGCCCGTTTCTCCTTGAGCTTATCCATAATTTTCCGTTCCCGGGAGGCTTCCAGGTAGTTCCCGCGGGCCTCCTCCACCTTTTGCTCCGCTTTGGCGGCGGCTTCCAGGAGTTCTTCTTTTGTTTTATCCAGTCTGAGGATGTAGAGTTCGTAGCTGCGGATATCCGAGGCGGCGTTGCCCGGACTAAAACGCCCCGCCGCGGCAAGGAGGCGATCCTCCGCCAGGCGCTTGAGGCGCTGTTCAAGGGCCACAAGCTCCCCCACGGCCCGGCCCAGTTCTATTTCGGCCTCCTCTTCCCGGTACTTCCGCAGTTCCAGTACCTTGTCCAGGGAAAAGTTAAACCGTTTCACCGATCAGTCCCCCTTGGCGCCGGGAAAGGCCCTGCCCTTCCCCGCCCGGCAGTTTGTCGCGCTTCGCGCATAAAACCCGCAAGTCCAACAGGCCCCTAGCTTGCTTAGACTAAAATGCCTGATAAGCCCATATTATGCCG
>JAIRRU010000099.1 GCA_031255815.1 Treponema sp.
CCCCCCCCCCCCCCCCCCCCCCCCCCCCCCCCCCCCCCGCCACCGCGTTTGTGTTTTCAGAGGGGCACCTTCGCGCTCCGCACCCGGCGGAGGTTCCGCTCATGCCGTCATAAACCGCCATTCACAACCCGCCCTCTTTCTCTAAGAAAAAATCGTATGCCCAGAGTAGCACGCTATTCTTAAAGTGTCAACACGGGATCAAACATAAGACTTGTTCAGGAACCCGGTTGGTTCCCGAACAAGTCCCGCAAAATGCTCCGCGTCTGCTATTTTTTAGCGGTCGTTGTTCATAAATTAAAATTACTGAACAACTATTTTATCGGAAACGAAGTTTCCGCACCAACCGGGTTTTGGAACAAGCTCAACTCCATGAAAGAAAAACAGGCGGCGGCGAAACGGGGCAGCCTGGGCGGGGCCGCGAAAACAACTTTGTGAAGATCGCCGTTACCTGTACATTCCGGCCTGGGGAAGGATACCGCGAACGGATAATCCTTCCGCCCTCGCGCGAGACGGGCTAATCCTTCTCTTTCAGCAGGGCGTCGTTGTTCAGCACCTTAAACGAAACAGCCTTGGGGGATACAAGATCCCTCACCACGATGCCCTCCTTGTCAAGACCGCCGGGGTACTTGCCCCGGGCTTTTTCCAGCAGCTCTTTCAGGGTGCAGGCAAAACTGTCCCCCCGTTCTTCCAGCGGAACGGCGGGTATCTCCAGGGAGGCGCAAATTTCAAGCATCCTGTCATAGGAAACATAGCTGCCCGAATCCCAGTCTTTTACATCAAACACGTACCATTCCAGGGCGGGAAGCCGCAGCCGGTTTTTCTGTATACCCGGCCCGCATATTTCCCCGGTAAGGACGATGTTTTTCCCGTACTTCGCAAGTTTCTCTTTAAGGCCGTAGCGGTAAACCGGCATCCAGTACAGCGCCTCCGCCTCGTCTTTGATTTCCTTGTTCCGGCTGCAACAGCCGATTTTGCCGTCAATGTAATACACAATGCCGGAAGTGCCGTCCATCTTGGTGGTGATGTAGTAAGGTTTCCCCCGCAGCTCGTCAAGCAGTTCCAGGGCGGACTGTATGCGGATCTCGTCGGAGGCGGGGATTCCGTTGGGCCGATCCCCGATGATCGTACCGCCCGCGCTTGAGGTTTCGGGGACATACCATTTTCTTACCCCCAGCTTTTCCGTTACATCGTCCCCCTCGCGGAAGCCTTCCAGTTCCGGAAACCGCGGGAGCGGGAGAAAGAGGCCCTGGGAAAGCTGCCCGCGCATCTTTGCCGTGCGGATACGGAAACCCGGTATCCGGCCCTGGTCGTCGGTGTCATTTTCACGGTACGAGGAGGATCGCAAAAATTCGTAGCGCGGATCGATGGGGAGGAAACTGTCCACCTCGAAGTATACCCCCAGGTCTCCCTCTTTAAACTCCCCCTTCTTGACGACACACTGCCAGCCCATAATATGAACCGCCTCAAGAAAATCCGAATCCGGAATGTCCGTTATTGCCTTAACCCGCTGGATAGTAACCAATGCGCGCATAACATACCTCCTGACTGTTCCCCTGGAACAGAAACTTGCCACTTGTTTTATGTGGGTATCATAAGTATAGTGTTTTATGAAAGAAAAGTCCAGCCTTTCGGTTAGAATTTGTTCCGGGACATCCCGCCCTTTCCGTCGGCTTGTGCTTTTGCGTGATGAAGGCCAGAATAGCTTAAAACTATCCGGAGGATCGTCTGAAAGCTTATCTGGAACTTCTTTTTTCTTTCCTCAAGGTGGGCGTTCTTACCTTTGGGGGGGGTTACGCCATGATCCCGGTGGTGGAAAGGGAGCTTATCAACAAAAAGGGCTGGACCAGTATGGATGAGGTGATGGATTACTACACCATTGCCCAGATTACCCCCGGCATTATCGGGGTGAATCTTTCCACCTTTGTCGGTTACAAACAGAAGGGAGCGCTGGGGGGTTTTCTCGCCACGGTTGGCTTCGTGCTGCCCGGCGCGGCCTTCATTACGGTTATCGCCGTCTTTCTTGCCAACTTTGCCGATTTTCCGGCGGTAAAACACGCCTTTACCGGCATCCGGGTGGCGGTCTGCGCCCTGATTGCAGACACGGTAATAAAACTGGTAAAGGGCGTCTTTAAGGATCGGAAGGCGGTAGTCATGTACGCCCTTGTCTTCGCCCTCTCGGTGTTGTGGTCCGTATCCCCGGTACTGCTCGTGGCCGCCGCCGGGCTTCTGGGCCTCCTGGTGTTCCGGGAGAAGCCCGCGGGCAAAGACCCCGGCCCGGGCGCAAAGGGAGACGGCAGGTGAGGCTCCTGTTTCTTTTCGCCCAGTTTTTCAAAATAGGGCTCTTTTCCGTGGGCGGGGGTTACGCGACCCTGCCCTTCCTCTACGAGCTTGCGGATAACTCCGAATGGCTGAGCCGGGAAGACGTGGGGAACATGCTTGCCGTGGCCCAGTCCCTTCCCGGGGCCATCGGGGTCAATCTTTCGGTTTATACGGGTTTCCGTTACGCGGGAATAGCCGGGGGCTTTGCCGCCGCCTTGGGGCTCGTTAGCCCTTCGATCATCATCATTGTTATCATCGCCCGGCTTCTCAGCTCGTTTAAGCAAAGCAAAACCATGGCCGCCCTCTTCGCCGGTTTCCGTCCCGCCGGGGCGGGGCTTCTCTCCGCCGCCGCCTTTGCCGCCATAGCGGTCTCCCTTTACGCGCCGGGCTGGCGGGTCTGGCACGACGCCCTGCGCTGGCGGGAAACCGCGCTTTTCGCGGTTCTTTTCTTCCTGATATTCAAATTTAAAAAACACCCGGTGATCTACCTTGCCGCCGCCGGGGCCGCGGGAATCGCGCTGGGCTTGTGATGCGGTAAAATACCAGGATTTCTGGTGTCCGGACTCTGTTCAGTAGGCCGCAAAGGGGATAATCTCTTTAAGTTCCACCCGGAAGCGGCCGGAAGCCGCCCAGCGCCCCCCCTCCATCCGGTATACGGGAAAGCTGGTAAGGCAGATGATACCCCTTACCTCCTTGGGCCGGTTCCGTTCGCGCTGCCTGAGCATCTCCCGCAGCGCGGATCGGGCCGCGTCTTCAAGGGCGTTTTTCTTAATGTCCATCCAGCCCTGGATGTCCGGCGGCCCGCCCAAAGGGCCGTAACCGGTACCCTGGATACTCTGGGTCAGCCCGGCCCGCCACGCGCCGACCCGGCGCTTCTGGGCTTCCCCCAACCGGTAGTCGGTCCAGAGAAAGAGCTTCATATCCCGAAACTCCGCGTCCGTGGCAAAAAGCCCCGGGTCGCCCCAGGCTATGGTTCCCAGAGGCTCCAGTTCAAATTCCTCCGGGATAGCCCGGGCCTTTTCGCCTATATCGTAGCGGAAAGACCAGCCGTAGATCATGGCCGAGTAAAACATCGCCGCCTCTTCCAGGGCCCGTCTCCGCAGGGTATCCGCGTCCAGAGGGTACTGCTCTTCAATGTAGGGGCCGTAGATAGGCTCCATTTCTACGCACAGCTCCCCCCGCAGAACCTCGATGTCATGGCCGGGATAAAAGTCCTGAGCCCCCGCCCGTCCGGAGGCGGACAGGATGAAAACCAGGAAGGCAAGAACAGCCGAAGGGATCATATTTCAAGTATCGGCCAAGTATCGGTTAAAATAGACGGTTCCATTTAGCCCGCCCAAAAACCCGCGAGCGCAACAGGCTCCTTACCCTATCTCAATTGCCTTTTGGTTTTGGGAAACGCTCTTGCCAGGCGGTTTAGCGCGATCAGGCTATCGGTTTGCCTGCCTCAGGGTTTGTAGCCCAGGTGCATGGCCCGGGTCAGTTTGAACTTAAGGAAGTTGTTCTCTTTCCTGAGTTTGGAAATTTCAATCTGCTGGGTTTTGACGGTTTCCACCAGATCCCCCTGGCTCAGGGCGCCGGAGTGGAGCAGATCCTCCACATACTCTATGCGGTTTTCGAAGTCCGTTTCCGCCTCCGCCTCCGCCTCCTGGAAGCTCTCGTCGATTTCCTTCGCGTCCAGGGGGGACGCTTCTTCGCCGGAACTGAGGATCTTGTCGGCAATCCGGTAAATGGCCTGGGAGATAAGGGCCTGGGGTTTGTAAAGCAGGACCGGCAGCCGGGAGGACAGGGCCGTTTCCTGGATACTGTCCCGGTAGATGATCCCCAGGTGTTCAATTTTAAGATCCAGGTACTCCTCGCAGGAGCGGCGGATCTTCATCGCCACATCGGCGCCTTTCGGATCGTCTATCAGGTTCATCACCAGCCGGGGGTGCAGCCGCCCCAGATGATCCATGAACTTTTCGTAGGAAGCCTTGTCCTTCTTTTTTATCTCCGGAAGCAGTTTGGGAATGTAGAGTTTCTGCGACCCCGATCCGTCCTTGCGGGCCCGCTCCAGGTAGTCCCAGGCCCTGGTTCCCTTTGTGCAGACGGTATACATAAGCCGGAAGACTGTGTTTTTAAGAAAGACATAGGCATTAAGCACCGCGGTTACCGCCGGGGCGGATACCACAATTCCCTGGCCGGAAAGGAGGAAAAAATCGAGGATGGACTGGTGGGTTCCCGCGCCCAGGTCGAGGATGAGGATGTCGGTGTCTTCCTTCAACGCTAAAAGCCGTTTGACCAGGGCCTTTAGCTGGGCGGGTTTAAGGTTCGCCGTTCCCGGTATCTCCGTATCGCCCGGAATGAAGCGCAGGCCCCGGGTATCGGTTTCGGCGATAACATTTTCAAAGTCCATGCGGGTATCGTTGAGCCAGATCCCGATCCCCGTTTGCGGGGCCTGGTGGCCCAGTACCAGGTGCAGGTTCGAGGCCCCCAGGTCTAAATCGGCCAGTATTACCCTCTGGCCCGCCTGGGCGAAGGCGACCCCCAGATTTGCTGCCAGAAGGGACTTGCCCACACCGCCTTTCCCGCTCGCCACCGGAATAATTCGCATCACACCTCCCCGTCTACCGCGGTTTCCGCCTCCAGTTCCGGCGGTTTCCGTTCTTTAAGCTTCTGCCCCAGGGCCAGCCCGGCGGCGGCGGAAAGCAAATCGCCGCTGGCAATGCCCAAAACACCGCCTGCCAGGACCAGGATTCCCGGCCTATCCTCCACTATGGCCAAGGTCAGCCCCATCCGTGAAAAAAAGATCCAGCCCACGGCGGAGAACGCGGCCAGCATCTTCCCCGCCGTGTACAGCGGGATATAAGGCCGGTACCAGGATATATCCAGCAATAAAAACAGCGCCATAATCAGGAAAAGGGCGTTGGCGCTTCCATAAACCAGCCAGGGGGACAGATCTTCCTGAGGCGCCGCGCTCCCCACGACCCAAAGCAGCGTAAACAGGCGGATAAACTCGTAAAGCAGCAGGCACACGCGAAGGGGCCGGTGGAAATTTAGAATTTTCATCCCATATCCTGTCTTTTATTATACATATCCCTTAGGCAGAGGGCCAGTACCCTTAGCGGCGGCAACCGCTCCGGGTGTAAAGTATCAGATTATCCTGCCCCGTTTATCCGCGATCCCGCGCCCGGTATACCCCGAAACAAACCTGAACACGCGGGCCTGTTCCAAAAACCGAAGTTTCGGAACAAGCCCGGGGGCATGCGATTTTGATGTGATTGACAAAATAATTCGAATAAAATATGAATGGAAAGGGGCTCTGAAATATGAATATTAAAGTAATCGCATGCGAGGTTATCAAAAAAGAGCTGGATATTCTTCTTACCAAAAATAGAAAAAACAAAATTACCGTATGTTATTTAACAAAAGAATTACATCAATACGGCAAAGAACGGATGGCATCGGATATACAAAAGGCAATTGATGAAACACAATCCGCGGAATTCAATGCCATTGCTTTAGTATACGGTCTGTGTAACTATGGTATCAGGGATTTGCACGGGGAATTACCCATTGTAGTGCCCCGGGCCCATGACTGCATCACCTTGTTTATGGGTTCCAAAGAACGTTACAGGGAATATACGCAGAAAACCAACGGCGCGTATTTTATAGCCGGAACCTTTGGTTTCGATTCAGGGAACTCACTGGATTATTCGAAAGTTATTCAAGAGAAGCGCCTGGAATTCGCGGAAAAATACGGAGAAGAAAACGCTGATTACTTAATGGAAACGATAGGAGATCCCCTGAAAAATTATAGCCGTATAACTTTCATCAGTAATGATCTGGGAAACACGGATGAAATAAAAGAAAAGGCAAGGGCGATAGCGGAGTCAAGGGAATGGGCATTTGAGGTATACCCGGGTAATCTAAGCCTTATCGAAAAATTACTTGATGGTGAATGGGCCGAAAATGATTACCTTATTCTTAAACCCGGTGAAAAAATTGCCCCTTCCTATGATGAGGGCATCATTACTGCGGCGAAAACATAGCGGATCTGTCCGGAAACAAAGTTTCCGCACCGACCGGGTTTCGGAACAAGCTCGCTTAATTAGAGTCTTCCCATAATGCACACATTGCGGACAGGCACTAATCAGGCTAAAAGACACCTATATAGATAAGCCTGCGGTTTTGCCGGGTTTGTATGCGCCGTGCCCGTTTTTTCGCCTTTGACAAGCCCGCCGGGACGGCATATGCTGGTTTCATGAGAATCCAATACGGCAAAGCCACCGGCGAAGATTACGATGAACTTATTGACCTGGGAAACTACGTTTTCAGCGCGGCGAGAGTGCCCCACGATTTCCCCCGCCTTCTCCCAAAGCTTTACAAACGGGAATATTTTATGGAAGGCGCCCATTATCTCGCCCGGGAAGACGGCAGGATAAAGGCCATAGTGGGGAGCTACCCCCTGACCATGAATATCCTGGGGGAGGCCCTGCCCGGCCGGGGAATCGGGATGGTTTCGGTACACCCCTACACCCGCTCCCGGGGCTATATGCGGGCCCTGATGGAAATGGCCCTGGAGGACATGCGCCGGGAAGGGGCGGTGTTCAGCTGCCTGGGGGGCCAGCGGCAGCGCTACGAGTACTTCGGTTACGTTCCTACCGGGCTAAGGGTAAACTTCTTCTGCCGCCGGGCCAATATCCGCCACTTTTTAGGCAGGATGCAGGCTTCCAAGCCGGAAGGGGGGAAGCTTTCCCTGCGGGAACTGGGAGCAGATGACCGGGAACTCCTGGATCGGATCTCCGCCCTCCACCAGGCAAAGGCCGCCCGGATCGAGCGGCCCCGGGGAAAATTTTTCGACATCCTCAATTCCTGGAACTCCCGGATATACGCCGTCCTGGCGGAAGGGGAATTTCTGGGCTACCTGATCTGCAATCCTTCCGGAGGGGAGATCGGCGAACTTAACCTAAACGATCCTTCCCAACTGGCGATCCGGCTGCCGGAACTGATCGGCGCTTACCTGGATCTTCAGGGCGGGAAGGGAGAGCGGGATCAGGTGGAGATCGGCGTTCAGCCCCAGGAAAGGGAAAAGCTGGACGCTTTCTCCCGTTTTGCCGAAGACTACACGATTACCACGGCCTACAGTTTCAGAATTTTTGATTACTCCCGGCTCCTCCCTCCCCTCCTCGCCCTGAAAGCCCGGAACGAAACCCTTCCCGAAGGATCGGCTGTCCTGCGGATAGCCGGGGAGGGGGATCTGCGGGTTTCCTCGGCGGGAGGCGCGGTTTCGGTCGAACGGCTTGGGGAAAACCGGGGGCCGGCGGATATCGAGCTGGAAAACCGGGAGGCGGCGGAGCTTCTGTTTTCCGCCCTAAGCCCCCTCTCTTCCCCGAAACTGCGGGGAAACCCCTTCCTGCGGGGCATTATCCCCCTGCCCCTCTTTTTTGAAGGGCCTGACGGCGTTTAGCTTGCACAGGATAAAAAAATTCTCCAAAATGTTTTTATGAGTAAAGAAAATTCCCCCTTTCTTTCCCGGAGCGGAAAGTCATCGTTTCCCTGGCTGTGGGTTCTTTCTACCGCGGTTCTCTGCGTTGTATTTATCTTTGCCCTGGCGCCCCGGGCGGAGGCCCAGTCTCAGGATGCCAGGCGCTACACCTCCACCATACAGAACGTGTTTGATTTCATTCAGCGCCATTATGTGGAAGAGGTAGACCCCAAAACGGTATTCGAGGGCGCCATGTCCGGCATGCTGAACTCCCTGGGGGATCCCCATTCCAATTTCCTTTCGGAAAAGGAAATGACGGATCTGGGCGATATTACCCAGGGCACCTTCGGCGGGGTGGGCCTTTATATATCCAAGCCCGTAGAGGAACAGGCCGACGGCAAACCCTCCTACGCGGAGGTATCCTCCCCCATCGAGGACACGCCGGGCTGGCGGGCGGGGATAAACCCAGGGGATCTGATCATCGAGATCAACGGCGAGAGCACCGGATCCCTCAGCCTGGACGAGGTGGTGGCCCGGCTCCGGGGGGCTCCCGGAGAGGCGGTAAACATAATGATCCGCCGGGGGGCCAAACTCGAATTCCCCGTTACCCTGGTAAGGGAGGTTATCAGGGTACCCACCATTAAATATGACATGATCGGGGATATCGGTTACCTTAAACTGATAACCTTTACCCCCATGACCGTGGAACTGAGCCGGGAAGCGCTTAACGGTTTCAAGGAAAAAGATTACCGCGGTTTGATCCTGGATCTGCGGAACAACGGCGGCGGGCTCCTGCAGGCCGCCATCGGGATCTGCGATCTTTTCCTGGACAGCGGCGTGGTGGTCAGCACCAAATCCCGGATCCCCTCGGAAAACGCCGTCTTTAACGCCCACCGATCCACCGCCGTCCCCGCGGACATCCCCGTGATTGTGCTTATCAACCGGGGTTCCGCTTCGGCGTCGGAAATTGTGGCCGGGGCCCTTAAAGACCGGGGCCGGGCCTACCTGGTAGGGGAACGATCCTACGGCAAGGGATCGGTTCAGCAGGTCTTTCCCCTGGACAAGGCGGGTTTCAAACTCACCACGGCCCGGTACTACACCCCCAGCGATGTGAACATCGACAAGATCGGCATACCCCCGGATCGGGAGATAAAATTCCCCGAATTTACCGCGGAGGATCTTGAAAAGTTCAACGCCCTTATGACGGCGAATAGGATACCCCAGTTCATCGAGGCTAACCCCCGGGCCAGTATCGCCGACATTGACATCTACGCCAGGGAATTGGGCAGGCAGTACGGGATCGGCAATATTTCCCTGCTCCGCCGGCTTATCCGGGATGAGCAGAACCGTACTGTTATCGCCCCGGTTTACGATCTGGAATACGACATCCAGTTGCAGGAGGGGGTGAACATAATCCGCGGGGGAACCTACCGTACTTTGATGCAGTCCGCCAAGACCCTCAAAACTTTGCAGGAGGAGGCTGCCGGAGATCTGGCTCAGGCTTCTTAACCGGGAAGATGAAACAGTTTTTGCTGTCCGCCCCTCCCGATGCCGACGGTTTCGTCCGGATTGAAGGGGAGGATTACCATTACTTAGTCCGGGTAAGGCGGCTTAGGGCGGGGGATAGTTTTCCGGCCCTGCTGCCCGCCGGGGGCGCCGATCCGGGCCGGAAGGCCCTGGTACGGGTTCTGTCCGCAGACAGGGGGCTGCTGACCGGCCGCTGCCAGCCCCTGGAAGACGCCGCATCCGCGAAGGAAGTTCTCCGGGAAAGCCCGGGGGAGCTTTCCGGGCCGGCAGAGCCTCCGGTTCTGCTCTTCCAGGCGCTTCCCAAGGGAACCAAGATGGATCTTATCGTCCGCCAGGCCGCAGAAATGGGGATTGCCGGGGTAGTCCCTTTCGCGGCGGAGCGTTCCGTTGCGAAACTCCCGGACAGCGGGGGAAAGCTTGAACGCTGGGAACGGATCATCCGGGAGGCGCGGCAGCAAAGCGGTTCCGTCACGCCCACGTTCCTCCGCAGCCCCCTCAGCCTGGAAGGGCTTTTTTCCTATTGGGAAACCCTGAAAGGCCCTTATTCCCGCCCGCTGGGGATCCTCTTCCATCAGGACCCGGTAATCCCCCTTGCCAAGTTTATCCTTCATGACTATCTTAATGAGGGGCCTGATATTGTCGCGCTGGTCATAGGCCCTGAAGGGGGCTTTTCCCCCGGCGAAGTGTCCCGTTTTTTGGAGGCGGGCTTTAGACCCTTTAAGATCGGCGACACTGTTTTAAGAACCGAAACCGCTGCCCTTTGCGGGGCGGCCGCTGTGCGCGTTATTCTTTTGGAGAATACATCGTGGATACACCAGCCTCGCTGACAGGAGAATCGGGGAGTTCTTCTGATCCGAAATCTTCCGACGATCCTTTAAGCCAGGAAAACCCGCCTCCGCGGGAGCGGGTGAACCTTTTCAAAATCCCTCTGGACATCGTGGCCCCGGATCGGCTTGAGGAGGTAATCGGCGATCTGCTGGCCTCCGGGGAAGGCAGGAACATCGTTCTCCTCTCCCTGACGGATCTGCTGCGGGCCAGGCGTAACGGTGAATACGGCAATTACGTAAAGAAAGCCAGCCTGGTGATCCCCATTTCCAAGAGCCTTATCGGGGGCCTGCGTTTCCTTACCGGAAAAAAAGCGGTGCGCTACATGCCCTTCGACTTTGTGATAAACCTGCTCACCATCCTGGAAGAACGGGAGCTTTCCCTGTACCTTTTGGGGGGGAAACGGCATATCCTGGGAAAAACGGAGCGGAACATCCGCCAGACCTTCCCCCGGCTCTACATTGTGGGCCGCTTTGTCGGCGGTTTCAGGAAACAGGAAGAGCCTGCCATTATCGAGGCCATCCGCAAGGCCTCCCCCTCGCTGCTTCTGGTGGGCAAGGGGGTAAGGGGGGAGGAAAACTGGATTGCCCGGAACACCGGGCAGCTTTCCAAGGGGCTGCGGCTTTGGTGCAGCGATCTTTACGATGTGTTTGCCGAACGCAAACGCCGCCCGTCCCGCAAGACCTTTGACCGGGGTCTTGAGTGGGCGCTTTACTGCTTCCGCAACCCCCTGAAATTTCTCCGGGTTTTTTCTTACTTCCGTTACAAGATCCTGCTGCTTTTCTACAAGCTCTTTGTTAAAAGCTAAGGCTGTTAAACCAGCCGGGTTTTGAAACAAGCCCGGCTAAGCGCCGCCTACAGCCTGATCCGGAACGTTACAATTTCGAAGGGTTTCAGCTCCCTCTTTATGAACTGCTGCTGCCGGAAAGGCTCGAGCGCCTCCTCCATAAGGTTCGCCTCGGCCCAGCCGGAGATCGGCGCGGCAAACTCAATTTTAAGCGGGGAACGGCCGCCGTGGTTCTCGTGGAGCCGCAGGATAATATCGTTCCCCTCCTCGCTCCTTTTTACCGCGTCCAGGGCGGCGTTCTCCGAGGAGATCCGTATGAGATCGCGGAAATCCGCCTTTCCCGGAACCGCGATAAGGGGGGCGTTGAGATCCCAGGCCAGGGGGATAAGATCCGACAGGTACCAGGGCTCGCTGTGGACGTAGATTGCATAGGTAAAGCGCTGGAGGCCCCGGTCGGCTTCCGTATCCGGATCTTCGGCGGATTTAAGGAGGGAAAGCCGCATAACCCCTTCCTTGATATCGTAACCGTACTTGGAATCGTTCATCAGGGCGACGCCGAATCCCTTCTCGCTGTAGTCCGCCCACTGGTGGCCCGCCACTTCGAACTGGGCTTCGTCCCAACTGGTACTGCGGGTGGTATTCCGCTCCAGGCTGCCGTACTGGATTTCGTAACGGGCGCTTACGGAGCGTATATCCACGGGAAAGCTTACCTTGAGGAGCTTGCTCCGTTCCTGCCAGTCTACTTCGGTTTTAAAGTCGATGCGTTTATGAACCGCGGAGAGGATCATATCCTGGACGATCTTCGATTTGTTGTAGGCCCACACAAAACGTACCCGGGCAAAAAGCGGGCCTGTTTCCTCGACTTTAAGGGAAACCAGTTTGCCGATCACTTCCCGTTTAAGATCGATAGTGGCCTCTATCTCCCAGGCGTCGCTTGACTTGGGCCGATCTTCAAAAATCTGGAGTTCGTTCCCCGGGCCGGAGAGGGTCTCCCGTTTTGCCTGCCTGTCGTAGAGGGAACTAAGCCGCCCCAGGGGATCCCACTTGAGCCGGTAGAAGGGCGTGTCAATGCCGTTTTTGCGGAGGCTAAACGCGCCGGATTTCCCGGCATTGATCCCCGGCAGTTTTGCGGCGGCAGCGGCGTCCTCATACCGCAGCTCCCTTGTCCCCAGGGGATCCGTTTCCCCCAGCCAGGCGTAGAGTTTCTTTTCCCCCTCAAAGGCGGAAACCTGGGTAAGCGGGACAGCCCCGCCGCAAACGGGCGCCTTTCCCTTTTCGGGAAGCGGCAGGGCCGCAAGACCGCGGCTTTTCCAGAGGGCGGTGTTGATAAGCGTTACCGTATCCCCCTCTGCCCGGGAGAGGCCCGCAAGACCCTTTGAAAGAACCGCCTGCCCCAGTTCCATCGCCAGGTGATGATCCTTCTCCGTGTCCTCGTATACCTCCCTTATGGAAGAGCCGGGGATAATGTCGTGGAACTGGGCCTTTAAAATGAGCTTCCAGCCCGCGCGGAGTTTTTCCCAGGCCTCATTGTCCCATTTTTTTGTTTTAAGGGCCCCCAGGGACTGGATAATCTCGGCGTCCCGGTAGAGGATCTCCAGACGGCGGTTCATTTTTTTGGTGTAAGCCTGGGAAGTGTAAGTTCCCCGGTGGTACTCAAGGTAAAGTTCCCGGTCAAAATTGTGCAGAAGCCGTGAATATTCCGGGTTTCCCCCGGCCTTCCCTTTTCCGGCAATTTTTCTGTGGAGCCGCTTCAGGTAGGAATCCGCCCGTTCGGTTTTTACTTGCGGAAGGCCCGGCAGCTTCGAGAGGGCTCTGAGGTTTTCCAGCATGTCCCTGGTAACGCCGCCGCCCCCGTCGCCGAAACCGTAGGAGAAGAGCAGATCCTGGTTCAGCTCCTTGTCGCGGTAATTGTCCCAGATGCCCCTAACGGTTTTGGGGAGTATCTGCCCGTTGTAGGTGTAGAACCGGGCGTTCCCCGTATCCGGCGTGGTGATGAAGTGGGTCAGCACCTCGCTGCCGTCCATGCCTGTCCAGATGAAGGTATCGTGGGGCATGCGGTTTATCTCGCTCCAGCTTATCTTGGTGGTAATAAAAGTGTCGATGCCGGATTTTTTAAGGATCTGGGGCAGCGCCCAGTTGTAGCCGAAAACATCGGGAAGCCAGAGGAAGGTGTTCTCCACGCCGAATTCCCTTTTGAAAAAACCCTTGCCGTAGAGGATCTGCCGCACCAGGGATTCCCCCGAGGGGATGTTGCAGTCCGCCTCAACCCCCTTGGAGCCCGAAGCTTCCCAGCGGCCTTCCGCGACCAGTTTGGCGATAGCCTTGAAAAGTTCGGGGTGATCCTCTTTAACAGACTCGTAGAGCTGGGCCTGGGTCTGGAGGAAGACGTATTCAGGGTAGCGCTCCATAAGGCGCAGCACCGTTGTGAAGGATCGTTCGCCCTTTTCCCTGGTGTGCCTGTAGCGCCAAAGCCAGGAAAGGTCTATGTGGGTATGGCCGATAAACGAAACCGACAGGTCTTTCGGCCGATTCAGCGTTTTAAGCTTCCCCCGGTAGTAATCCAAAGCTTTCCGTACCGAAGCGGTAAAGGCGGCGGAACCGGGGTTGGTAAAGTCGATGAGCCGGTAGCCTTCCACCAGAACCTTCCGGAGCAGGCTCTTCGCGGGATCGCTTTCGGGAAGCTCGTTCACCGTAAGGATCATGTTCCGGAGCAGGTAGTAAAGTTCATCCACGGAGGCTTCAAGGGTGCAGAAGAAGGCCGTCTTTATCTGGTGATCCATAATGAGCCTGGGGCCGCCGCCTTCGAGCCCGCTCCAAAGCCTGAAGTCAAAGGCCTGTTTCTTCCCGGCCCGGGCCTTGAAAAACACCTCCTTATGGTTGCTGTCGACTCCCTGGTAGGGAAGGCCGTCGATGAACAGGAGGGATTCGAAACCCGAATTGTGACCGGTGCCGGTAAGGCCGAAGTCGAACACGCCCAGTACGTCCTTCCCCTTCCAGTCGCCGGGCGCCTCAAATTCCGTGCGGAGCCAAAGGTAGCGGTCCCGCCCGCTCCAGAATTCCCCCGCGGCCATTTTCCGCGAGGAGCCGCCGGGCTTGACGAAACCGGGGTAGGTAAAATCCGCCGGTTCTTCCGTGGCAAGAAATTCGTTTACCGGAATAAGGTTCCGGTAGCGGAGCGTTTCCAGATAGCGGATTTCCCGGCTGATCTTTTCAACGATAAAATCCTTGAACATGATTCCCTCCTGGCGCTTTACCGCGCTTGGGCCCGAATTGCCGATCCTGGAACGCGCCCGGCATGCCCGGCATGCCCGGCAGATTAAGGCTTTGCCGGATCCCGGAATTCCAGTAAATCGGTTTCGGTAATTTTTCTGTCTCTATCGTCAATCCTGATGGTCTTGATCTCGTAAGGCCTGAACGGGAAGGAAGCTTTAAGGCCGAGCCAGGTAAAATCTATCTCCGCCCGGGTCTCTTTGCCGCCGGCTTCCAGGGCCCTGACTATCCAGGCATCGTTATCCTCGCTCCGCTTAATAGTGCTGATGAGGGCGGACGAACCTTCCCCGACCGCGCAGAAACCCTGTTCGGCGGGGAATTCCCCTCCATGGCTCGATTCTATCACATAAACAGGCGGCTGGTTTAGTTCCAGGGCCCGGCGGGCAATTTCGTCGTTCCCCGCCCCCCGGGGGTAAGCCTTCAGCCTGATGAAGAATTCCTTCTCCCCCTGATCCGTGTAACGGTGGTAAATATCCGGCCGGGGATGCTGGTTTTCGTGGTGGGAGTAAACCGGGCTCCTGAGCAGGGTAAGATCGAGGCTGCCCTCTTCGGCGCTGCCGGAGTAGATCCCGTCGTTCAACACCGCCAGGGCCGGCCCGCCGGAGCCGAGCTTTGCCCAGCGCTGGAGGGGCCATTCAGTTCCGTCGGCGGCCCGTTCAATGGCGCCGTAGGGAATCTCCGAAACAAAGGTTCCGCCCGCAAAGGCCGATCCGATCCGCAGTTTGAGAAGCCGGTGCTGTTCGTTCCAGATTACCCTGGTTTTGAGATCCAGCCTCCCCTCTTGGCCGTTCAGGCAGGCCCGCAGGATAAGGGTACTGTTGAAGAGCCGGTAGACGATCTCGTACTCAGCCGATACAGGGCCCTGGGAAACCAGGGTGTAAGATTCCAGGATCATCTTATGCCGGGCGCCCCGGTAAGCGGGAAGGGCGTGGGTCCAGGTATCCGACTCATCGTCCACAATGACCGGGCCTATACCCCCGGGGCCCAGGAATTCGAGGCCCGTCTCGTTATCCCGCAGGGAGACGATAAAACCGCTGTCCCGGTCGATAAGGGCCTCCCAAGCGCCGGAACGGATCCGGTTGGAAGCGGTACGGGTGTACTGGAAAGCCAGGAAAGGGCCCGCCTCAAGGCCGGGCCTCAGATTTTCCAGACGGTAAGAAGCGTAACCCAGGGGGGGAACCTTTACCTTGAAGCGGATCGCCTGGGAGAAAAAACCAGTGGTAATGGCGTTGGTAGGGACGAGTTCGAAAGGAAGTTCCCTCCCCCGTCCGTCAAAAACCCTGTCCGCCACACCGGTAACGTCAATGGTTTCGCCCAGCTCCCAGGGGTGGGGGTTCCAGACAAGCACGGTGGAGCCTTCCCTGAAGGTGGCGACCTTCGCGGCAAGGCGCTGAAAGAGGATGGCGCTCATCTGGTTGGCCGTCTCCTGGGCCCAGCCGTAGGCGGCCAGGATCTTCGGGTAGGCCTCGGGGACGGAGCAGCCCCCCAGGGAATCGTGGAACTGGTTGGTCAGCACCTTCTTCCAGCCCATTGTCAGGGCCGCCGCGTTTTCCGCCAGATCGCCGCCGCCGCCGCCGGTAACGGCGAGGATCTTCTCCGTGAACATGAGCTGCTGTTCGGCCCGGTTGTTCGCCCGCTTTACGTCGCTCAGCGCCGAGTAGCAGCCGATGGCATGGTACTGCATCTCGTCCCTCAGCACCGGCAGGCCCTCCAGCCGGGAAACTTCCTCGAAGTAGCGCTGGGGATCGCTGTAGACCAGAGCCCCGTCCCCGGCCTTGAGCCCGTCGATGTTTTTCAGGTTCTGCCGGGTGGGGCCTCCGCCGTGGTTTCCCACCCCGTAGAAGCACATCACCGGGACGCCTTCCCTTTCCGCAACCGCCCCGTGCTCCGCGATTTTCCGCAGCAGCCCGTCGTCCCAGTCGCCGCCGCTGTTGTAACTTGTCATAAGCCGGTGGGCCCTTACCCGGGTACCGTCAATACCCTCCCAGTCGAAGAGGACCGCCGGCAGGGTCTTTTCGTGGGACATGGGCCGCATAAAAACGTAGGCGTCCAGCCCGGCCTTTTTGAGAAGCTGGGGGAGGTTCCCGTTATGCCCGAAGGAATCCACGTTGTAGCCGATTTTGGCGCTCAGGCCGAACTTTTCCCGGAAGTAACGCTGGGCATAGAGGGCCTGCCGTACAAAAGATTCCCCCGCCGGAGCGTTGCAGTCCGGCTGGAGCCACCAGCCCCCCGCAATGCGCCAGCGCCCGGCCTTTACCGCCTCCTGGATCCGCCTGAAGAGAGCCGGATCGGCGCTTTCCACCAGGCTGTAGTAGTAGGCGCAGGCCGCGGTAAAGATAAACTCCCCGTGTTCCCCGATCCTGTCCAGGGCCGACGCGAAAGAGGCCCTGATTTCCTGAAAACCTTCTTCCCAGCGCCAGAGCCAGAAGATGTCGATGTGGGCGTTTCCGATGAGATGAATTGCGGGTTTCATG